>JBBQHD010000004.1:0-55705 GCA_038323665.1 Bdellovibrionales bacterium | reverse complement strand
TTCTTTGATGACAAAATGACTCCCATTCCTTGGTTACCCCTGCTTCTGTCTCGTATTGAAACAGATCAAGACTAACGCATAGTGGGAGACAAAATCGCTTAACAATCTAGACGGGACAAAATCGCCTCACATTAACACATTCCAGTAACCCTGGCAGGTTTTTTGCTCTGTTTTTAACAATATGCAAAGCCTACGTTCTAAGTTTATTCTTTTCGCAAGTGGAGTGATTCTAGTCACTTTGCAGACAAATTTTGCTTATGCAGAAGGTTATCAAAGACAATGCAACTTGCTGTTTTCAGAACCGAATGAATTTTTTCAGAATTCAGTTCGTGAACGAGAATCAACTATGCTTGCAGCAATTTACAAGAAAGACCCTAATTTTTCCGGCAAGCTGGATATGGAAGAAACGCCCTCCGATGTCGGTGGAAAAACAATACTAAAACTTAAACACCAAGGAAGAACCGTTGCCACGGGATTTTACAAAGTCATTAACGAAACCTTGCGCTTTGATATTAACATTGATTCTAGTTTTCAGGGACGCAAGATTTATCACTATTTAATGGCTTATGTTTTGGCTCGACATCCTAACGTAAAAAAAATCCCAGCACGATTTGGATTTCGACATTACAGCGAAAACTATTTCATTTTTGTTGAAAATATTTTTGAAACTGAACGGCAAATGTTGACCCAAACATTAGGTAGTAATTTTAGATCGTCCAGCAATATTGCAAAAAAAGAATTGCGACAGAAAATTTTAAATGCCTATTACTCTACTCCTGCTGGAAAAGTTCGAGAGTCCTTGGGCTTTGCTAAACTAACGCGAATTGTATTTAATCTAGCAGAACAAATGCTTTCCTTTAATGTAGAAAAAGGTGAACGGCCTGATCCAAGTCATGTCGAGGTTGCGGTAGTAGTCGAAAACCCATTTCCAGAATCCCCATGGAGGCAAATTTTTTTAGTCGATTCAAACGGGGATCACCATGAACAATCGAAATCTTTCTTAGAACTGCCAGATTACCTTGAATAGCTTCGTCAGAGCGAGGACACCCCGCCTGTCGCCGAAGCTTCTTAAAGCTAAAATAGCATTCAGCGCACTCTCTAGAATCTTTCTAATCTATGTGGGCTTAGTGTGGGTGAGGATTTGCTTATTTCCCTTCCAGTAAATACTGGAACATCAGTGGTGCAACAATCGAAGCATCACTTTCAATAATAAATTTCGGAGTTTCCTCAGCCAATTTTCCCCAAGTGATTTTTTCATTGGGAACAGCACCCGAATAACCTCCGTAAGAAGTCGTAGAATCAGAAATTTGGCAGAAGTATCCCCACAATGGAACTTCGGTTTTACCCAAATCCTGATGCAACATGGGAACCACACAAATCGGAAAATCCCCAGCAATCCCGCCACCGATTTGAAAAAATCCAATGGAATTTTTGGCCGATACTTTTTCATACCATTTGGCCCAAAACATCATGCCTTCGATCCCACTGCGAACCGTATGCACATTCTTAATTTCTCCGGTGATCACGTGACTTGCAAAAATATTTCCCAAAGTAGAATCTTCCCAACCTGGGACGACCATTGGAATATTTTTTTCGGCCGCGGCCAGCATCCAAGAATTTTTGGGATCAATTTGGTAATACTGTTTTAATTTTCCACTTAATAAAATTTTGTAAAAGTATTCGTAAGGGAAAAAGCTTTCGCCTTTTTGATCAGCCGAAGTCCATTCTTCTAAAATTGCTTTTTCAATACGGCGAATGGCTTCTTCTTCAGGGATACAAGTATCGGTCACTCGATTTAAATGACGTTCCAATAAAGCTTGTTCATCTTTGGCAGTCAGATCGCGGTAATTAGGAATGCGCACATAATGTTCATGAGCCACCAAATTAAACACATCTTCTTCTAAGTTCGCACCCGTGCAAGAAATCGCATGCACAAATCCGCGTCGAATCATTTCCGCCAACGACAAACCAATTTCTGCGGTCGACATGGCACCAGCCAAAGTTACCAACATCTGGCCACCGGATTTAATGTGTTTTTCATAACCCAAGGCTGCATCTTTTAAAGCGGCCGCATTGAAATGGCGATAGTGATGATCAACGAATTCTCGGACTTGCATATTTATTTCCTTCTTGAAAAATTAATGGACTTTATCCGTATGACGAAAATCCTGTTCTTTCAACCAATCTTCCGCAACGCTCGCCAAAACACTGACGTCTTTGGAAACCTTTTCCTGTTCCGACAAAAATTCCAGCGGAATTTTTGCTTTGAATGGAACAAAGAAATCCTTGTGAGCCTGCAATTCCTTGGCCCAATCCTGGGGATCCAATTTCATTATTTCCGCAAATTTTTCCCGAGAAAAATCCAGACCCGTCCAATTGAATTCTTCATAACGTGGCAGGATACCAATTAAACTAGGTGTGCCAACCACTTTGCCCTCGACGCGGCGAAAAATCCAATCCAACACTCGCAAGTTCTGACTGTAACCGGGCCAAACAAATTTTCCATTGGCATCTTTTTTAAACCAGTTCACGATAAATATCTTAGGCAAAACGCTGGTTCGGCGTTTCATAAACAACCAATGTTTAAAATAATCCACCATATTGTAACCACAAAACGGCAACATCGCCATAGGGTCCCGGCGAACAACGCCGACCTTTCCTGTGGCCGCAGCAGTGGTTTCTGATCCGATCGTGGCGGCAAAGTAAACTCCACTTTCCCAATTATTGGTTTCAAAAACTAGGGGAACTGTGTCTGCGCGTCTGCCACCAAAAATAAATGCTTCTAACAAGACACCTTCAGGATTTTCCCACTGCGGATCGACACTGGGGCATTGCGAAGCCGGCGCGGTAAAACGCGCATTGGCGTGCGCCGCTGTTCGACCACAATCAGGAGTCCAAGATTTTCGCTGCCAATCGGTCAAATGTGCAGGTGGAACTTTCGTTAAACCTTCCCACCAAACATCGCCGTCATCAGTCAATGCGACATTGGTAAAAATAGTATTTTTTGAAATGGTTTTTAAGGCATTGGGATTGGTTTCGGCAGATGTTCCAGGGGCAACACCAAAATATCCAGATTCAGGATTGATGGCGCGCAATTTTCCATCGCGATCGGGCCTGATCCAAGCAATGTCATCACCCACCGTAGTGATTTTCCAGTCCTCGAAACCCTTGGGGGGAATCATCATAGCAAAATTGGTTTTTCCACAGGCACTTGGGAAAGCAGCCGCAACATATTTTTTATTTCCCTGTGGATTTTCTACTCCTAAAATCAGCATATGTTCGGCCAACCAACCTTCAGCGCGGCCTTGGTTGGATGCAATTCGCAAAGCAAAACATTTTTTTCCCAGCAAAGCATTGCCGCCGTATCCTGAACCGAAAGACCAGATCGAACCTTCTTCTGGAAAATGCACAATGTATTTATTTTCTGAATTGCAGGGCCAGGAAGTGTCTTGCTGATTTGCCGGCAAAGGCGCGCCCACACTGTGAACACATTTAATAAAATCTTCGCGCGAATTTTCCAGGCGGCGCCAAACCGAATTTCCCATTCTGGTCATGATGCCCATATTCACAACCACATAGGGGGAATCAGAAATTTCAATACCAATTTTCGATAACGGAGAATCAATCGGCCCCATGCAAAATGGAATCACATACATGGTGCGGCCCTTCATGCAGCCTTGAAACAATCCGTCTAATTTTTTGCGCATTTCCCAAGGATCCATCCAATTATTTGTGGGACCGGCTTGATCGATTTCCTTTGAGCAAATATAAGTTCGATCCTCAACCCGCGCGACATCGCTGGGATCTGATAAAGCCAAGTAGGAATCAGGACGCAACTTTGGATTTAATTTTTGCAAAGTTCCGCGGCTGACCATTAGGTCCAATAACTTTTGTTTTTCTTCCGCACTGCCATCGCAATAGTGCACTTCACTCGGTTCGCAAAGTCGCACTAAAGTTTCAACCCAGACTGTGACGTTTTCAGTTGCTTTCATTTGTGAGCTCCCTTTTGGTCGTGTTTAACCATCATCGAAAACAGACTTTCAACTAGGCAAGTTTTGCTTGCTGGCGTCATTTCTAGCTGTTGGTTATTAAGCGCACAACCGAAAAGAACTTGTGGAGGTTTTCACTATGAAACCTAATTCATTCCAGTTTAATTTCGAACTTCAATTCGAATCAGCCCCGTCCCCACAGCCAGAAAAATTTATATGGCTGGAAAATAAAAAATCAGATCAACCACAGGGCCCAATGAGGTTTTGGTCTGATGCTCATTTGGCTTTGTATTACTTCCTTTTGAACGAAAACCCAGAAAAACTTTCCCAATCCCAACAGCTGATTGAAAACACCGATCCCCACCATATTTTGTGGCTGGACTCGTGCGCTCGCATTGAATCTTTGCACAAATTGAAAAAATCCAATTTGCAAGCACCGGTGCATTTCGAACAAAAAGTCGAAGAATTTATTTCAGAAGTTTTTTCCAAGGCCACTGTTTCAAACAAAGACTTAGTTCAATTTGCGGAAATCATCGAAGAATTAGAACTTAAACGCGATCGCCCTTTTCTATTTGATTTCTCTTTGACCTTGTCACCAAACACCATTCGCCAATTGCGCTGGTTTTATGGATTCCTATTTTCGCAACGCGCCTTATGCGCAACGATCCACAATCAAACTATTTCTGATCCTGCCTTTGAAGCATTGAAAATGGATTCGATCACCGACTATATTTATAAACCCGAATACATTTTAAAAGACGCTTTGCTTTTTCATGAATTTAAAAAGCTGACACAAAACTTTTCCAACGAATTTAAGCCCATGAAAAAATTATTTTTTACGCATTCTTCTTCGGCCGCTTTGCTGGTAGAAAATCTGCCCAATGATTTTTTAAACAGTCTGCCACAGGAAAAAAAGGAAGAGGTTCTGCACTTGGCGCAAATCGATTGGTTGATGGGATCGGCCACCGGGATTTTATTTAAAATTCGCGAAGAACTTTACGGCTTAAGCGATGGCTTCGAAAAAATATTTTGGAAAGATTTATTGGAAGCGCCCTTGCACCGCCACAATCCATTTCAATCCAGTCTGCTTATTTCCAAGGACTTGCTGCTTAAAAATTCGGCAGCATAATTGCTTTTCAAATATAGCCTGCTAGAGTCGCCAAGATGAGCATTGCGCACGAACCGGTTTTTCAATGGCTGTCCCAATTCGCCTACGAACCTTACAAGATTTATACTTTTGTCGTTGTAATGATGATCCTGTCGTCCTTTGGATTGCCCTTTCCCGAAGAGCTTACTTTAATCAGCGCAGGCCTTTTGGCATTTATGGGAACTCATCCTGAAATTTTCCCGCCACCCGTCGCCAACTATTCGGTCATTAATCCTATTCACTTAGCTGTCGTTGCATCCATGGCCGTATTCAGCGCTGATTTTATGATTTATTTAATTGGTCGCAAGGGGGGGCGAAAGATCATTCGCCATCCGCGTTTGCAAAAAATATTTTCACCAGCCTTGTTAAAAAAAGCAGAAGAATTCACTAAAAACTACGGCACCTTTGCCACCGCAATTTTTAGATTTACTCCTGGAGTCAGATTCCCGGGACATTTGCTGTGCGGGACTTTGCGATTTCCTGCTTGGAAATTTATTTTGATCGACGGTTTGGCTGTGGCAATCAGCGTGCCCACGCAAGTTCTGTTGCTGGCTCATTACGGGGAGCCGATTTTAAAAATATTGAAAAAATTTAAAATTGCCTTGGCAATTATTTTGGCCGTGGCCTTGATTGTTTATTTAGTTTATCGCTGGAGAAATTCTGCGGCCAAGCGAAAATTAGAACTTAAATCCAAGCCCTAAGGTGCCGTTAAAAGTTTCAAATTTAACTTCTTGTTGTTGGGCTGTATCGGTAAAATTAATTTTGCGATAACCCATTCCTATTTCGCCAAAAAATTGCTTGCTCCACAATACTTGCGCCCGCAGTTGTACACTGGCCGAAGTGTTTAAGGTCACATTCGAATCCAAAGTGCTGGTATAATAAATTGCAGTCAGATGAATCCATTTCGGGGCGCGCAGAAATGGAATATGATTCAACAAATCATCCAATCCTTTTGGCATTGATCTGGCCCAAAATAATCCCGGCCCAATCATAGCAGCACTAAAAGCTCTGACTTTTACTTTATTATAATTTGCAGTTGCACCAAAGGTTTCATCCCTGGTCCACAGCCCCTGGGTGAAGCGGTATTTCAAATCAAATTCATATCCACTTAGACTTTCCGTAGCTGAATTAAACGACTGATACGAGTTGAATCCAATCCCCCATCTTTGCAATGTCCAACCAGGAACTCGCCAACCAAATACATCTTCGAACCAATGGTTTCCAGATACTTCACCACTGACCAGGGCCTGCGTGTTTCCCACAATGAAAGAACTTCTGATCGATAGTTCATTGGCAAATCCGCGGTAAATTTCATAATAAGCCTGACCCTTAAAGGACTCATCTTGCATATTAAGGTAACTGCGGTTTAATTTTCCTTTTTCTGGTGCTGCGTAAGTCCAAACAAATTCCGTGGGATTTTTTTGAGCTTCAATTTTGACTTGATCCGATGAAACTTCGGTTGTGCGCTGTTTTCGGCCCTTTATCGGAATTTGCGAAGCATAGGTTTCTTTAGGAATTGCGGAATCCAAAACGATCCGCAATTTGGCAGGCGGCGCTGGTTTAATATTTACTTCGTAGTAAAATACTCCACCTGTTGCCCCTAAAACATCAAAAGCAGACTCTGATTGCGGGAAAGTGATGATCCAGTTTTCCCGCAAATCTCCCACTGTCGGGGCAAGAATTTCTGCGATCAGGGTGTTGATTTTGCGTGATCCATAAACTATGGCATCCAAGGGCTGCGAACCATAACCCATGATGCGAATATTTTCTGGATTACCCGCATCGGAAATGTCCAATATTTCAAAAACACTGGGCTGCGAATACCACTCGTAGGTTTCACCATAAGCAAATTCCGCCTTGAATAAAATTTTCTGCGTTGAATTGGCTGGCAAAGCAATTTTATCTTTTAATTTAAGTGGTTTCCCATTCATCAGTATGCGCGCACTGACATAAGCTGGGACCGAATAAATATCTAAAGTGTTGGCTTCAATTCTGGATTCAAGTTGCTGAGAACAAAGCTTTTGATATCCTTCCGGCTTAACTTCCGAAATACAGTATTTGAAAAATCGGCTGCCCAATTTCTTTACAAACTGCGAATCGATATTTTGCACAACAGAATCTTGGTTTCGCCAGACTTTGATTTGAAAAAAAACTTTGCCGGTATTATCCAAAAATTCAATTTGGGGTTCCATAAAAAAGCCGCTGGGGATTTTAAATACAAAAGTATTCTTGTCCTTACGTAAATTCCAAGTTTCTGGGCTAAGGGTGTGTTTGCCAATAAGTAAAGATCGCCCCTTGGGCTCGGTTAAATCGTAACGAAGGAATGGGAAACTTAGAATCTGGGCAGGATCCGCATAGAAATAGGCCGGTTTATTGAATTTGGACTGCGCGTTCGCAGCTGCGGCCATAAGAAGAATTGCGAACCATTTGTAAAAAGCCACTGACATAACCCCTTTGTTAAAGTATTTATGATCCTCAAATTTAAAACAATGGATTTTATGACAACACTTCGGATTCCCCAACCATATCAAGTTTCGCAAATCATCGACCATACGGCAAATGTACGCGAATTAAAGTTAACTGCCACAGGCGTTACAGCTATTGCCTTCAAAGCAGGGCAGTTTTTTATGCTGCATGTCCCGCAGGAAAACGCCAAGCCGGCTTTGCGTGCTTACTCGGTTGCGTCCAGTGATTCAGACCCCAGGAATCTAAAATTACTTTTCAAATACATCGATCAAGGCGTGGCATCAAAGTTTGTATGGGCCTTAACCGGTGGCGAAACTTTGCAATTCACAGGCGGGTTTGGAAAAGTTTTTTTCAAAGAACCCCCGACCGAACAAATTGTGTTTTTGAATACCGGCACCGGAATCAGTCAGCATTTATGTTATTTATTATCCAAAAAGAATTCATTTCCAAATTTGCACTACAAATTATTTTTTGGAGTCCGCAATCAGAAAGATATTTATTTAGAAAACGAATTGTCTGAGCTTAAAAAAGAATTGCCCAATTTTGAATATTCTTATGTCTTAAGCAGACCCGATGCTGGCTGGGCTGGAAAAACCGGCTATGTTCAAGATTTTTTAAAAGACATCAATTATTCTGACATCCCCACCACTTTTTATCTGTGCGGCAACGGCGGCATGATCAAAGCCGTCAAAAATAAATTACTGGTCGAAGACAAAATCCCAGCAGACCGAGTTTGGTCAGAAGCCTTTGATTGAAACAACGCGCGATTTTTGAACTAGTTTTAGCTGGGGCCTTGTGGGGCTTTGGATTTGTGGCCACCAAATGGGGCTTAGCAGAAATGTTGCCTGTGCATTTTCTGTTTTTTCGCTTTTGCTTGGCCGTTCCGCTGAATGAATTGGTGTGGGCGAATTCTAAACCGACAAGACCTTTTTGGGATGGCAAACTTTTTTTATGTGCATTACCTGCTGGATTTTTGCTGGCTTTATTTTTAGTGCCGCAGTCGATTGGACTGATGGACACCACGGCTTCGAAAAGCAGCTTTCTGACTTCTTTGTATGTGGTGTTTGTGCCTTGTTTAAGAATTTTTTCCAGCCGGCCCCCACGCATTTTTTGGGGCATACTTTCCATTGCCGTATTAGGCGCATATTTTTTAATGGGCAGCCATAATGAGCCATTCCTTGTTGGTGATTGGTGGACCATCTTGGCAGCCTTTTTGGCTTCGCTGCATATTTTATATATTGAGTTTATAGTGCCCAAAATCACCGATGATTTAAAATTCAACGGTTATCAATCCTTAATTTGCTTGCTGTGCATTTCGCCCTGGTGTTTTCCTCTGCCCAATCCTTTTGTCTTTAGTCTGCAAACTTGGTTTTGTTTAATTGGGATTGCCTTGGGATCTTCGGTTGTGGCTTTCACTTTGCAAATTCGCGCACAAAAAACTTTGCCAGTGCATATTGCCAGCATGTTGTTTTTATTAGAAGGACCCTTTGCCTTATTTTTTGGGTTTTTATTGCTGGGTGAAACTTTAAATCCAACTCAGATCCTGGGCTGCAGTCTTATTTTAGCTTCCGCTTTTTTGACAAGCTGGCCCAAACTGATGCCCCAAGAAAAGAAGCACCCGCAAGTCCCGTAACAAATTCCGGGGTATGAACAAAGGGATTGATCAGTAGAATCACTGCTAAAATTAAAATCGCGTAAAAAGCACCGTGTTCTAAAAATTCTAAGGATTCTAAAGTTTTCCTTTGCACCAAATAAATGGTCAAAGATCGAATAAAAATCGCACCAATGCTAAGGCCAATCATAATGATCAAAATATTTTGGGTTAAAGCAAAAGCACCCAAAACTCCGTCGAAACTAAACGAGGCATCTAGAACCTCTAGATAAATAAACATTCCCAAACTTGCTTTGGCAATGTTTTGGCCGAGTTTTCCTAAATAAGAATTCAAAGTATGAATGGCCAAGAAAACTGCCAAACCAAAAAATCCTGGCAATAAAAAGCGCTGCCTGCTTTCGCTGGGCATTTCGCCAGCCAAAATTAACAGGATCAATACGCCTAAATAATATTTAAGGTTTGGAAATCGAGCGATTTTGGAAAAAAAATCTTCGATAGTGTAAAACCAATGATGGGTTTTTTTGTGATCGTAAAAAAAATCAAAAGCCACCATCAGTAAAAAAACTCCGCCGAAAGCCGAAAGCTCTAGATGGGATTCAGATAAATGCCGGGCGTATTCCCTGGGATCTTTTAGGGCCATCATAAAAGTCTCGAAAAAACTTAAACCACTTAAAATCTGCACAATAAAAATGGGGAAAAACAGCCGCATGCCAAAAACGGCAATTAAAATTCCCCAGGTTAAAAACCTTTTCTGCCAAATTGGCGTCATCTTGCGCAGAACCGAAGCATTTAAAACCGCATTATCAAAAGACAGGGAAATTTCCAGAACCGCCAACAACAGCGACAGCCAAACAAAGTTCAGGGCCAACAGCCATGATCCTTGTAAAAACCCAATCACAAAAGAAGTTAAAATCCCTAATAAACTAAAAATTAAGGACCCACAAAAGTGCTTCATGTTTTCAATGAAAGGCGTCATATATAAAAGAGTCAATGGGGTTCTTTTTAGGTTTTTTTTTTTTGCCTGGCCTGTGCGGGTTAGTAATTGGATTTTTTGTGCGATTTTTTGCCTTTTGCGGAAATTATTTTTTGGATCACCTTTGGCTGATTTATTGTCTGCCACTTTTTGCAGTAATCAGCATTTGGCTGTTTCGCAGAATTCGCATTCCTGCGACCAAAGAAATTTATCAAAATATTTTTGCCACCGAACCTTTGTTTGCAAAATTAAACTTACCGCTGCTTTTTATATTCTCGTCGCTGAACCAATTGTTCGGAATCTCGACCGGCCGCGAAGGCGTTGGCGTGCAAATGGGGGTTTTGCTCAGTGAGATTTTTGGCCAGGGTTCTTTTCGCAAAAGACTTGGCATTGCCTGCGGATTTTCTGCAATCTTTTTGACCCCGATTACGGCTGCTTTTTTTGCTTTTGAAATTCATAAAAAAAATCGCAACTGGTTTAGTTTTCCTTTGGTCTGGATCGGCGCAGTTGCAGCCCGAGAAGTGCGATTAAGTTTTGCTCCTGAGTTCTCGATCTTGCCGCCGGCCGAGTTTAATCTTGAACGCTATTTCCTGACGTTTTTAGTTTCACTTTTACTTTTCGCTGTTTTTTTAAAATTAGGGGTTTGGTTGTTTCATTCTGTGCATGAAAAATTTCGAATTTTTTTTGGAAAAATGAACCCTTATGCTGCCATTCTTATTTTCAGTATGGCAATGATTGGGCTGACCTTGCAGTTTCAAGATGGAAAATACAACGGCTTGGGTTTTAACTTAATTCATTCGATCGAAGCTGGTCAGGGCGTTTGGTATGATTTTTTTATTAAACTGCTGGCGACGACTAGCGCCCTGGGGTCTGGCTTGATTGGTGGGGAAGTAACCCCGCTGTTTTCCCTTGGGTTTTCCTTGGGCGACAGCTTTGCACATTTAACTCATCAATCGGAATATATTTTTAGGTATCTGGGACAATGTGCTTTTTTTGCTTTGTATTTTTCTGTTCCCATGGCGGGTTTGGCCTTGGGTTTTGAGCTGTTGGGATTTCAGGCCTTGTTCCCACTATCGCTTATTTTATTTTTTGGCGTTGTGATTCAGGCATCCATAAATCGCACAAAATCTTCCAGCTTGGGGAAAACTTTTAAACATTGATACGAGGCTTCGTCTAAAAAACCTTCTTGCAAATAAGTTTTCAGCTGCTGAATCAAACCATCATAAAAATTAAGCTCGTTCAGAATGTAGGTCGGTTTGCAGTGCATGTTTAATTGGTAACCTGTCACCATTTCGCTGAACTCGTCCAAAGTTCCAATGCCGCCGGGTAAAATTAAAAATGCATCCGATTTTTCTTCCAAAATTATTTTTCGTTCGCCCATATTAGACACTTCGATCAATTCGGTAATATTGGTGTCTTTTATTTCCACCGTGTTTAAAAAGGTGGGAATGACTCCGATGATTTTTCCATTCCCAGTGCGGGCGCCGTTGGCTAATTGACCCATCAATCCGACTTTTCCACCACCGTAGACTAAAGTGCGATTTCTGACGGCAATGGCTTCGCCAACTTGAAAGGCCATTTTATTCCAAAATGGGTTGTTTCCCGAGCGGGCTCCGCAATAAACTCCGACTGATTTAATTTCTTTGAACATTATTTTTTTCCTTTGCCGATCAGAAAGATTTCTTTCGACGACTGCCTTGTGGATTCGGGTCTTAATGCATAAAATTCTTTGAATTTCTGGGTCATGCGTTTCTTTAAATCTGCAAACTGTTCGCTGTGAAAAAACTTGATCACAAAACTGCCGCCCTGTTTTAAATACAAATCACTGGTTTGCAGCGCAAGTTCGCACAGGTCAAAAGATCTGGCTTGATCGACATCTTTGATGCCGGTGGTTTGCGGGGCCATATCAGATAAAACGATGTCGACTTTGTCGGTGTTCAATTCGCTTAAAACTTTCGGGATGTCCAATTCGCGCAGATCCATTTCAAAAATCTGCACATTGGCTAATTTCAAATCAATCTTCTGTAAATCCACAGCAAGGACTAGTCCTTGTTTGCCAATTTTTTTCGAACAGTATTGAGTCCAAGACCCCGGGGCAGCGCCCAGATCCAGCACAAGCTGATTGGGCTTTAACAAATGATGCTTTTCATCGATTTCCTGCAGTTTGTAAACCGAGCGCGCTTTGTAATTTTCTTTTTTTGCTTTCAGAAAAAAAGAATCTCTGGGATTATAAGTCATGGAAATTGATCCCTTTGTTGTTATCGGAATTATTATCGTTCTTTCTTTAATCGCGTTTTTCGCGCTTGTCTTCTTTTTTCCCGAGTGGGTCGGAATTACCGGCAAAAGGGCGAAAGAAGTTCAGGATCATCAAAAGAATAAGGACTAAATCCAGCTTAAATCTCGTCCAATTCCGGAATCCGCGTAAATGCGATTCGGGTTGGGGCTGATTCTTTCTTTTCAAAAACACTGCCGATAAAAATCGTGCCTTTGCCAAAGCGGTCGTTGATCTGGTCAAAGACTTTAAAAGCTAGATTGCGTTTTTCATTTTGAAACATCGACAGCTGATGGTTTTCTTCGGGAACAAAGTCCGCCAAGGTGATCGAAGCCTTGATGGGTTTTTTATGCCGCGGAAATTTTAAATAAAGTTTGTTTAAATACTTCATCAACAAACCGGTGTCTTGGGTTTCGTCGATCTTAAGATCCTCGTAATGACCAGTGCCATCCATGTACTTCATTCCGAAAGAAAGTTTTCTGATCATTACTTTTTCCCGGCGCGCCCGCACCATGGCTTTGTGTAAAAGTTTGTGGGCAACCAGCAATGCATCTTTGTAATTGCGTTCAATCGGCGGCAGCACATGCGAATGCCCAATGGATTTGGCATCGTTGATTTTTGCGGGCGCAAGCCATGCTCCCGACAGCAGCTGATAATATCGGGCGCCTAAAATGCTGTGCCACAAAGTGCGGACTTGCTGTTCGTTTTTACTTAGTAGCTGTTCGATGGAAAATACGCCTTGTGCGTGCAAGCGGGCTTCCATTTTTCGACCGATTCCTGGAATGTCCTGCAGTTTAAGCGAATGCAATTTGTGCGGCAGATCCTTTTGTGTGATCACCGTCAGGCCATCGGGTTTTTGCATATCGCAGGCAATTTTTGCCAACAAAAAATTGGTCGATAAACCGATAGAACATTTTAAATGCTCACCAACTTCTTGGGCCAAGATTTTTTTAATTTTGTAAGCCAGTTCGGTTGCGACTTCGACCTGTGTCTGCGAACCGGTTAGCTCGCAGGCGATTTCGTCAATGGAACACACCGAATGAATGGGAACAACCAGATCCACCGCTTTTAAAATTGCGTGATGATATTTAATGTAAATGCTGTGGTCCGCGGAAAGTAAAACAATCCCGGGACACATTTTTTTCGCATCGCCAACTTTGGTCCCTGTTTTAATCCCAAATTTTTTCGCTTCATAACTGGCAGCAATCACACAAGTCGTATCCGAAAGCATCGGCACCACAGCAATGGCCTTACCCCGCAGCTGCGGATTTTCCTGCTGCTCGCACGAAGCAAAATAAGAATTCAAATCAATATAAAGCGCCCGAACTGCCATATTCTCCTAAACGGTGCCAGCCGACTTTTCCGCCGGAAAGGGTGGCTGCCACCCTTTTTTTTCTTTACAGGTTGGCACCGATTTCGCAAACAACACCATATTATGCCACGAAAACCACTTATATACACTCATGAATTTCCCTATCATATCACTGCTCGATCGAATAATCGGGAATGGTTTTCCCTGACCGCTGATCAGTGTTGGGAAGTTTTTGCAGAAAATTTAACTAAAATTTCTGTTCGATTTAATTTTTTAATTCATTCTTTTGTCTTGATGAATAATCATTATCATTTAATAGGAACTTGCTCGGAAAAACATAGTCTTGCGACTGTAATGAACTGGTTTCAAAGCGCAATAACTAGGGAAATCAACCAGCGCGCACACAGAATTAATCACGTCTTTGGCGGTCGATACAAAGCTTGCATCATTCAGCATTCCAAATATTTGTTTCAAGCATATAAATATAATGCGCGCAATCCTGTGCGAGCTAAAATTATTAATTTGGTTGAAGATTATCAGTATTCCTCCTTTTATAAATTCTTCGGCAGGAACCGAAATTCGAATTTGAATTTCCCAATTTCGGACATTACGGATTTTTGGGATCCTGACATTCCTAAAAATCCAACCGAGCTATATAAATGGCTGAATGAAGCTCCCGATGAAAAATTACTTAAGCGAGTCAAAACTGCCTTAGGAAAAACGATCTACCGTTATCCGATCGACCGATTCTGACCCCGCATACTTTTCCGCCCGAAAGGGTGGCAGCCACCCTTTCGGGCGGAAAAGTCGGCTGGCACCCTTTATCTTTTGATGGTTTTCCAGAAATCTTGGGTGCGGAATAGGGCGCAGATTAGGGTCAGGGTGCTGGCCCACATTAGGGTTGCTAGGGCGTTTAGTTTTGGGGTTAGGCCCATTTTCATTGATGTATAAAGTTTGATTGGTAAGGTGTCGGTGCCGACTCCGTTGACGAAAAATGTGATGACGAAATCGTCGAAGGAAATTAGGAAGCTTAACAAGAAGGCGGAAAAAATAGAGGGCAGCAACAGTGGCAACGTGATTTTAAACAGCACTTGCAAATTGCTGGCGCCTAAATCTGCGCCGGCTTCTTCGAAGCTGTGATCCATGATGCTTAACCTTCCCGACAAAGTTAAAATCACATAGGCTGTGGAAAAAGTGATGTGGGAAATAATCACCGTGCTTAAACCCAAGGGGATTTTGAAAATATAAAACCAAATCAGTAGGGCCAGCGCAAAAACTATTTCCGGCAACACCAATGACGTCACCGATAAAAACTGCAGCGTCTGTCGGCCGCGAAATTTTCCATGATGAAGTGCAATCGCAGCTGTTGTTCCCAAAATTGTTGCAAAAAAACTGGACTGGATTCCCACCACCAAAGAAGTTTTCAAACTTTGCAGTAAATCTTGATCTTGAAATAAATCCTGGAACCACTGCAGGGTCCATCCCGAAGCTTCGCCTTCCAAACGAAAAGCCTTGGTCACCATCAACAGCAAGGGAATATACAAAAATAAAATAACGGAAATTAAAACTACTTTTACAAATGCCGGAGCCTTTGGCCGGGATGATTCGCTCATAAAACAGCCTTTTTGAAACGAGCTTTTTTATAAATAAAATAACAACCAAATAGTGAAACCATCAGACCAATCGCCACAGCCGATCCCATTGGCCAATTTCGGCTTTTTAAAAACTGCTCGGTCAGAAAATTTCCAATCAAAGTTGTCTGCGCCCCACCCAATAAATCTGGAATTAGGTATTCTCCAAGTGTTGGAATAAATACCAATAAAAAAGCCCCTGCGCAGGCGGGTTTTAAAACTGGAAAAATTACTTTCCATAAAATATTCCAGGACTTGGCCCCCAGATCCTGAGCAGCTTCGATCAAACTTAAATCAATTTTTTCAAATGCACCATAAATCGGCAAAACTGCGAAGGGCAAATAGGAACTGATCATCCCATACATGACCAGAGCCGAACTGGTGCTCCAGTCCGTGGGATCGTAATTTAAATTTAAATAGTTTAAAATGATAGGCACAGGACCGCTGGTGCCGACAAAAAGTTTGATCGAGTAAATACGAATAATCGAATTGGTCAGAAATGGCAGTGTGATCAAACCCAAAAACATCGATCGCCATGCCCCGCTGGAACAGACAATCCCCCAAGCGCAGATCAATCCCAAAAATGTAGCCACCAACGAAGTCGTTAGGGCCAACTGCAAACTGCGTCCGATGATCATCAGATTTTCAAATTTAAAAAGTTTCAGATAATTATCAAATTGAAAATTCCATAAAATTCCGCCGTAAGGCCCGCGCTGTAAAAAACTGGTCACTAAAATTAAAATCAGCGGCCCCAGAATAAACAGCACATACCAGATCAACGCGGGAACCGCGAGCGATCGGTAGAATTTCATTCTGCGGCTTCGCCAAATAAAAAAGTATCATTTGGAGCAAATGACAATTGCACCCAACTGCCCTTAGAAAAATCTTCTTTCGAATCCTGCACAAAAGTTCGCATCCGACCTGTACCTGCCAGATCCACATGAAATTCAGTCTGGTCGCCGCGGAAAACTTTTTGCGACAGTTGTCCTTTTAAACAATTAAGACCTTCCGACAAAGAAGCCTGGCGAATCATTTGAATTTTTTCCGGTCGCACATAGGCGTCCAATTCCATACCCTCATACAAATTTCCCACAGAAATGGATGGTTTGCCCGAGATAACGGATTCATCATCCAGACGAATCATGGCAAGATCACCTTCGAAACCCACGAAAGCCCCGCGAAGTCGCGTCATCTGCCCCACAAATTGCGCCGTAAACAAAGTTTTCGGCGAATCATAAAGTTCTTCTGGCGTTCCGACTTGTTCCAAATGCCCGCGGTTCATCACCCCGATACGATCAGACAGCGCCAAGGCCTCTTCCTGATCATGAGTGACGTGAATGAAGGTCAGTCCCAAACTTTTTTGAATATCGCGCAGTTCGATTTGCAAATGTTCGCGCATTTTTTGATCCAGCGCCGACAGGGGCTCATCCAAAAGTAAAATTTCTGGTTCATTGACCAAAGCCCTGGCCAAGGCAACTCGCTGAGCTTGCCCGCCGGAAAGTGTATCAGGTTTACGGTCAGAAAATTTTTCTAAATTGACCATTTCCAAAATTTTTCCAACCTTGGCGCGGATTTGATCCGCAGGGTATTTGCGCATTTGCAGACCAAAACTGACATTTTCAAAAACACTTAAATGCGGAAACAAAGCATAGCGCTGAAACACAATATTAAAAGGCCGTTTTTGCGGAGGCTGATCCTGAATTTCCCCGCCGCGAAAAAGAATTTTTCCCGAGGTCGGAGTTTCAAGTCCTGCAATCATCCTTAGCAAAGTTGTCTTGCCGCAGCCAGATGGTCCCAGCAGCGAGAAGAACTCGCCCTGTTCAATCTGCAAAGACAAATGATCAACGGATGTTTGACCCCCAAAACTTTTATAGATATCCACAAGCTCAAGCATTCCAAAATAAATAACGAAGGATGGCAGTAATGTCGAGCCCGAAACGCAATCTGAACAAAATAATTTTCACGCTTGGTCTTAGTTTTTTTTCGCTGGGGATTTTAAGCTCTTGCACTAAGACTTCCCAGAACGACAAGAACGTCAATCTGGCCATTTGGGGAAATTATTTGTCCTCCGAAACTCAGAAAAAATTTACTCAAGAAACCGGCATTCAAATTAATCTGATGAATTATTCTTCCAACGAAGAATTACTGGCCAAGGTTCAAGCCGGCGCTTCGGGAATCGATATCGGAGTTCCTTCGGATTATATGGTCGATATCATGCAACGCCAGGGGTTTTTACAGGCTCTGCAAACTGAAAAACTGCCGATCTTAAAAAACATCGCCGCAGAATTTTTGCATCTTAGTTTTGATCCAAAAAATAGTTTTAGTTTGCCTTACGCATGGACCAGCGCAGGAATTGCCGTCAACCGCAAACGCATCAAAGCAAAAATTTCCGGCTGGAAAGATTTTTTTGAAAATCCAGAACTGGCTGGAAAAATTTCGGTTCTGGATGATGTGCGCGAACTGACCGGGGCCGCATTGAAAATGCACGGATTTTCCGTCAACACCATCAACCCCAAGGAACTGGAAATTGCACAAAAATTTTTACTAGCCACAAAAAAGAAAATTAAAATATTCAGTTCGGATGCCGTGGATCTTTTAAAAAACGAAGAAGTTTTTGCAGCGCACGTCTATTCCTGCGATGCGATGAAGGCCAAAGGCAAAGCAAACTTTGAAATCGAATATATTTTTCCGAAAGAAGGCGGCACCAGGGCCGTTGATAATTTGGTTATTTTTAAAAACGCGAAAAATGTCGAAAATGCCTACACATTAATTAATTTTTTAATGAGACCCGATAATTATGCAGTATTTATCAATGAAATGAGATCGGGCCCAGTCTTGAAAGACATTAAAAAATTATTGCTGCCAGAATTGCAAAAAAGTCCGGTGCTATTTGCCGATGAAAAACAGATGCAGAATTTCGAACGCATCATCGATTTAAAAGACAACAACAAATTGTATGAAGACATCTGGGCAAAACTTAAAAATTAACAATTCTGTTTTCGATTTACGAAGTCCCCGTTATATGGGGACTTCGCTGAAAATAAAACCTTACTTATTTCCTTCGGCTTTTAATTCTGCCTGTCTTAACATTGAATAAATTTGCGCTTTGATCGCAATTGTAAAATCCGCATATTCATTCTGCAAATCATTCGCAGTCAAAGAATAGGGAACATCTGGTGCAACCCCTAAATTCTCGATAGGCTGACCATTTGCACGAATCGCATGCGAAGCTGTGTAGCGGAATCCTTGCAGACCCAACGAGCTTGGCATTTCAGCCTGCAATACATAGCCACCGGCACCTGCGGTGTTCGCACCCATAATAGTGGCGCGACCATTGTCCTGCATGATCGCTGGGAAAAAATCGCCACCCGAAAAATCAAGTGCATTGGTCAAAATTAAAATCGGTTTTGAATAATTAGATGCCGAAGGATTGATGTGATCGACACCGTATAAATAAAAAGGTGTGGTCAAACGTTTGCCGGCATTCCATTCCGAAAGTAAAAAGTTATAAAATCCCAATAAAAATTTGGAAAATTCATAAGTCACTGGATATCCCGAAGCCGATTGTCCTAAAACTGCCTTGGCTGTATCGTCATCGTTAATTCTGGGTAAAACATCCAAAATCGCAATGGTGTCTTGGATATCAGAAGTGGTTAAAGACATTTCATGCAGTGGAGTTTTCAAAGGTTGATCGGCAAGAATGGACGCCAATTGATACAGATAGAACACCGAACCGCCTGGATTGTTCATCTGATCAATCACCAACATATCGGTTTGTTTTTCCAAACTGGAAACCATCATTTGAAACAAAGTTGCGAATAAGGCAGGGCTTTGTTCGGAATAACTTGGGATACGAATAAACCCAACTTTTTTCCCATCCACCATTTTGTAAACTTTAGCATTGAAGGCTGCACCGCCTTCAAATGCAACTTCTTCGCCCAAGGCAGGCAGAACCGAAGCACGATTTCCTAATCCCGTTGGGTCTTCGGCGGCATTAAATACTTCGGCAAAATCATTGAACCGATCGACTTCCATCGAACGGCGTTCCAGCGGATTTAAATTCAAAGTTGGAAATTTCGGTGTCAATCCGTTGTTCACAAAATTTACTTTTTCAGGTGTATAGTCCCAAATAATTTGAAATTTCTTTTTTGCGCCATCTTTTTTCTGAGCGATTAATAACTCCATCGGCCCGCTGGGGATATCCGAATAAAAGCGCTTCGATCGTTTGGTCAAATACATGGTCGCCAGCGCGCGGTCTGTTTCCGCTCGGTTGCCACCCAAGGGCGTGGTCAATTCTTTGACGATATCATTGACTGGGCGTCCGTTCATCAGCAACAGCTCGTCGCCGACATCATATGGAAAAGTAGTTTTCGTTAATTTTTTTCGGTCCACATAGGCAATAAAGAATCGGCCTTTGGCTTCCAAAACACTGAAAGGCAGACTGGCTTTTTCGGTCGATAGAAATCGAATGGAAACGTGGTAATCCTTGGTGCTTAAGACAAAATCGCTGACCAGGCGCTGATATTGCGGCACAGTTAAATCTTGGCTGTTTATTTTTTGTCGAACCTCATCAGCCTTAGCGTAAAGGTCAAAGCCCATTTCGGCTTTTTTCCATTCTTTTGGTGCATAGCCGACGTCGAAAGAATTAAAAATACTTTCAAACTCATTCAACATTCTTTGTTTTAATGTGGTGGCGGCCGTGGCCGTTAAACTGATAGACAAAAGCAAAGACGATAAAAACGAAATACCCCTCATAAAAATTCCCCCCGGTGGATGAGACTAATCAAATTTTCCCAGGGGTCAAGAACCAGCGAAACAATCTGTCGGCCAAATATGTCCCGTGTCAAAAACTTCGACAGTTTTTATGGCAGATATAAGCGATGAGCGTGGAACCGCAATTGCAATTCTAAAAACAGTATGATTTCAGAGGGATTTTCGGTAGAAGAATTGAAAGTTTTTATGATGAGGGTTCATAGAGTGGGAAAATTTTTTTTAGCCATATTACTGGTATTGCCGCAGTTTTGCTTTGCTAAGCAAGATGGCGCTAATCCTGGCCAAATCTGCAATCAACTGTATTCTGCACTACCTGACTTAATTTCACTTATAGAAGGCATTGAGCCCCAATTCGCGAGTCTGAAAAATGACTTTGAACACTTAAATTCTTTGCGAGAATTAACGGCAGATGAACAAAAATTTATCCGACACGCCGAAAGCTTGATCGCAAGTGGCACAGATATCGCTTTGGATGATCAAAGCCCTGCCGATCTGAAATCTACTGAAACTAGAAAATTGATTTTTCTAAAGGGAAAAATTGATTTCCATAAAAAAAGAATTAGTCGTGAAATTGCATCGTTTAAAGCCCGCCAAATGTTGCTAAGTTGGTCAGAAATCAAACAACACCCAGAGTGGATTAGATCAAACATTGTTTATGAAGTAATCGATATAAATGGAAAACATTTGTTTATTAAGTTCACAGAGGATGTATTGGAGGAGTTTTTCAGAGGAGAGGATAACGAGGACATCAACCGAGCATTGCATTTTATGAGTGCGGTTGAAAAAGGTGTGGTTGCAGCTAGCGGCTATGAGGGCATTAAATACATACCAAATTTTAGAGATTTTTTCGAAATCAAAGACCTGACCTCTACTATCCGTTTGATGGGAATTCGTATTGATCAAGTCTTGGTTGTTAACACTTGGGTAACTGGCAAGCATTCATCCCAAAGCTACACAAGCGCCCACAGGAAATCCTTAGGCAAAATGTTTGGTGTAAAAAGAAATTAGAATTATTTATTCTTCCGAGCTGCGCGTTCAGCTTTTTTAGCTTTGCATGCATCGACGTCTGCGGCATCGACGCTAACGCCAGCCACAGCTTGTCCTTCCAACAAAGGCTTCATGCAATCCAATGCTAAACCTTTGCCGCCAGCTTTATGTCCACCTTTGCTGAAACCAGCTGACTTACAAGCTGCTGCTAATTTTTTGCAAGGGCCTTCAGACTTTTTTGCCTGAGCTGTTGCGAAGGATAGAACCAATGATAAAATCAATGCTGTTTTCATAGAAACTCCTTTTTAAAAAACATAAAATTATGTTCAAACAAATTTAAGTCTTAAATTTGTCCAAGGTCAATCTGCGCGAAGTCCCTTATTTATTTTAAAACTTTGATTGCACAAAAATTATTTTTTTTACTGACCCCGTTTGCCTGCCGTTGTCTTCGGATTGCGGTTGTCGAAAAGATATTACTGCTACTAAGGTTAATGCGATCAAAAGAAGAACGATTTTAGGTCTCATGCAGAGCTCCTTTTTAAAATTTACACGAATTGTAAAAGGTGTTGCTGACCACGGGCAATCAAAGTTCTGCGCAGTTTTAATTCATATAGATTCATTAACTGCTGTTTTACAGCTTCGCCTTCCAGGACCCCAAAGGCGAGTGCTATGGCCTGCAAAGTTGCCATTCCTTCCAAAGTGCTTTCGGCGCGCATATGCACCTTGGCAAGATTCGGAGTTTTAATCATCACTTTTTGCAACGATTTTAATTCACTGTGACGCGAATAAACTTTGGCAGCCTGGCGCCAATTTCCGTCGGGCACAATCAATTGAATCGGTTTTTTTATATTTTCCAAAACCTGCGGACTTAATTCTAAAGCATCTTCGGCAGGGAAAAAAAACAGCGGATGATATTTGGGGTCCAAAAAATCAGATAAATCCAAAACTTGATTTTGAATTCCGCGGATGCGCATTTCGCTGTTGGTTAAAGCATGCACAGCCAGCGATCCTGTGTTCGAAGTTCGTTTTAATTCTTTGGTGTGAATCAATAAACTTAATTTCGTTTTTAAATTTAATTTGGGAATGTCTTCGCACAAACATAAATTGAAATGCATAAAACAAATAGGACATGATGATGGTCTCATGCTTGGGCTATTTCAAAGAATTGCAAGTCTACATCTTTTTTAGATATGGCATTGTTAATGGAAATCATTTTGCAATATTTCATTCCTATTTTTTCAAGAACCTTGATCGACGCCTGATTGGCGGGTTCTGAAATTGCCACAATTTTTTCTAAATTTAACTTTTTGAATGCGTGATCGACAATAGCTTGGGAAACTTCGGTCGCAAAACCCCTGCACCAATGGCGTTTGGGCAGCAAAAATCCCAGCTCGTGATGATCAAAGCGAAATTTACGCAGCATAAACCAGCCAACAAATTCTTGGGAGTTTTTCATTTCGGCAGCCCAAACCCCAGTTTCGCCCATGGATTGTTCATCTGCGATTAATTTCTGCAAGCGTTCTTCGATTTGTATTTTTGTAAAAGGAATGCCGCCTGTGATAAATTTCAATAGCTCGGAATCGGATTCGATTTCAATCAATGAATCCAAATCCGATAATTTAAAACGCCTAAGCTGAGTTCGTTCCGATGTGATTGCGATTTTATTTTGTCCTTTCGCTTACTAAATCAATGAAAATTTAATTTTGTCAATTATTTGGACAAAGGCCCGATGGGTCTTTATGTTGGAATTTTGGCTTTCGTGGGGAGTAAAAATGAACTTAAAAAATTTGATTCGCTCAATTCCAGATTTTCCTAAGCCAGGAATTTTATTTCGAGATATTTCGCCTCTGTTGAAATCGTCAGAAGCCCTGCATTTTATAGCTGAAGAATTTGCCCGAGCTTGCGATTTCAAATGCATCGATGCGATCGTCGGAATTGAATCGCGCGGTTTTATTCTGGCTGCGCTGTTGGCGGGGCATTTTAAAAAAGGCTTTATTCCCTTGCGCAAAGCCGGCAAATTGCCGCCCCCGGTTTTTTCGCAAAGTTATAATTTGGAATATGGAACAGCCACTTTGGAAATGAATGCTGGATCTGGGCAAGTTTTGATTGTGGATGATGTTTTGGCCACCGGAGGAACTTTGCATGCAGCCATTCAGATTTGCGAAAAAGCTGGGTATACCGTGGAACAAGTTGGGGTTTTGATTGATCTGACTGCGCTTCATAAAATGAAGTTTCGGGACAAAAACATATTTTCGCTGGTTCAGTATTAAGGAATTGGTTGTCTAGCTCGACGCTTCTCAAGTCGAACAGGATGCGAGCATTACCTGCGCCGAAGTAAAGTTCTAACGACCAAGAAGCTCGCTGCGCTTAGCTTCAAAGACGTCTTTACTTATTAGAAAAACTGCAGCGTCTTCTTGTTGAACGAGTTTTTCTTTTCCATCGGCAGGATCAATCATATAAAAATCTTTATGTGCCATAATGGATTTTGGATCGGCAAAGAAATTATAATCCACAATGCGCATTCCATATTTAGGTGCTTTAAATTCGCCGCGCAGAAAGGTCCAGTTCCAAGCTTCACCGGTTAATTCACCTTCACCGCTAGTGGTGCCCGTCGATTCGGTCATAGTGAAGTGATTGTTTTCGATTTTCATCGTGCTATCAAATTCACCAAAAGTTCCGCGCGATTTGGTTATGACCTTTTCGGAAATTGTGCGTTCTGTAGGATTTGAAGTTCTGGCAAGCAGATAGGGCGAACGAACACTGACGCCTGATTCAGAATTGATAGTTATTGATTCGCCGAAGTAATACAATGTCATGGTTTCCCCTTTTGCTAAGGAAGTAAATGCTGCTGCCATAAGTAAAAACAAATATTTTTTCATTTCAATATCCTTTCGGTAATTTTTACGGAACGAAAAGTGGACGCTTCCATAAAATTTTGCTTTTGTCATTGACCAAGCGAAGCTCATAGTTTCCTGATGGCAGATACAGCACCGCGGACTTGCCACGCAAAATAAGTTGATCCATTGGGATAAAATTAAAATCTTTTTCATTCTGAGCTGGTCTTTGAAGTTCATTTTGAACTATGGCCTGAACAAGACATTTAGAATTTTTAGGGCAATTTAAATTTTTCAAATGAATTTTTTTAATTCCTGGAATCAGTTGCTTCCAAGTTTGCCTTTCTTCAATTTCGCTAAGCTCGGGCAAAAAAACCTGAACATTATATCTAAAACGATATCTCGGTGCCACAAAAACTTCCCTAGTATTCTTATCTACCAATATTGTAGGTCCGTGAATTTTATATTTTCCGATCACTTGGCGATAAAGTTTCGAGTCTAATTCTTTTCCTGCGTGCTGATAAAAACTAGTTAGATCAATCGAGTAGGGTTCGATCTTGGCTAAATTCCAAAGATAGTATCCCATCGGTAACCAATTCTCTTGGCCAATTTTATCAATATGACCGTAACCTGCGTGCACTAAAATTTTAGCTTTTGAATCATCTTTAAATACACGCTCGAAAATATTTTTAGCCTGACCTTCTTCCCGCAAATTCTGACATTTTTCCGGTGGATCCTTAAACGGATCACAAGGCGGAATAAATTCGTAGGCAATCAGTTTATAACCAATTCGAAGTGCTTCACGCACAATCAAAGCAAAAGTGGGTTCGGCAGTATAATACCCAATATCTTGGGTTGGAAAACCCTGCCTAATATTTTTTTGCAAAGTTCTTTCGTCGAAAGTTTCAGCCGCAAAATAACGAAAACCTTGATCGTAAAATGACTGCAGTAGTTGCAAGGTCAGCAGTCGAGTCTGAGGCACATGATGAGCCTCGTTAATCAGAACAATCTGTTTGTCTGCAACTCGTGCCGCAATTTCGTCCTTGGCATTTTTCGCTAGAAAATCCGCAGTTTGAATCTCATCAAAAGACGGGCTGGTTTTACTAAGACGCTCAAAAATCTTGAGAGCTGTTTTTTCTTCACCCACAAAAGAAAGCAGGGTCGCCATATTCTGGTCGAACAGCCACTGTTCTGGTTTTCCTAAAATCTGTGGCTCACGGGCAAGATAGCACTGCCAACTGGCCATATAGTCAGAAACTCGAACGGAATCACTACAGGATTCTGCTTGCGCTAAGTCCCAGCTACAAACTATGAATACAATGAAAATAAAATATCTTTTTATCATCGACAGATACTGTAATTTTCAAATTATTATTGCAATCTAAAACCCCACCGCAGTAAACAAAAACACGATTGCAATACCAACCCCAGATCTGAGATTGGTATCCTTACCAAATTTATTTTTTCTCGCAAAGGACCGAAACTTTTAAACTACCATCAATCAGCTGAACTGATTCTGCACCGCCTACGGCCGCTGCAGAACGCTTCATCCCCGGCATTACGAAGGTCGAAACAGCTAATTTTTCTGCAGAGGCAATTGAAACAAAGATTTGGAATTCAGACCCCGCATACAGAACTGCAGTTGGATTTGCTTTCGTGATCTCGACCTGGGGAATAGCCTTAATTAATTTATTAAAGTCGTTTTCATTCTGTGGGTTTTGTCCAGCAACAAAGCACTTCAGTTCAGTCGCTTGCGCACTGACCCCAGTCAGGATCAAAGCAGTTGTCATTAAAATCAATTTCATGGGGTCTCCTTTTGGTTTGCAGCCATTATTGGCTGTGCCAAGGTCCTATCTTTATTTTTTACATATGTAAAATTAATTATGACAAACGTACAAATTCATTTTATCTTTGTCAGAATTAAGAATTAAGGCTAAATTGACGGCATGTATCATCCCAATGAAACCAAAGATAAAATTCTTCAGGCGGCGCTTAAAATGCTGAACGAATTTGGCTATGGCAGTCTGAATATTTCAGAGCTGGCAAGACGGTCTAAGGTTTCTAAACAAAACCTCTACTATCACTATCCCGCGATGGAAGATATTTTGATTGCCCTAGCCGACCAGTGGAGTTCCACGGGTCAAGAATGCGCCATCCAAGCATTGGCAAGATCCCAAGAACTAGGTCCCAACAAAATTTTGGCGATTGCTCGCGGGATGTTTGATTGGATGGCAAAACATGAAGAGCTTTCTAAACTAGGACTTGTTTTATTTCAATCGGGACCACAAGTAAAAAAGTTGAACCTATTTATGGATAAAGCCCGCAGCTTGGCGCGCTTGCGAATCCGCGAATTACTTTTACAAAGTGCGGTTTTTTCTAAACTAAAAAATGCACAATTGGAAGAAGTCATCACCGCAGTTCATTCGACCATGTATGGGTTTTCCCTTTATGTTTTTTCTATGAATGATTTTAAAAATATCAAACTGCATGCTAAAAACTGCAATGAAAGCCTTAGTCGCTTACTAAACTCTTATTCTTGATAAGGCATTCTTCACGTTTAGCGCGAAGAATGTAAACTTTTACTCCCGGATAAAGTGGATTTTCGGTTTCCCCACTGACATGAAAACCAAGCTGCAGATAAGCTCTTTTGTGCAAAGCCGTGTGTGCATGAATTTCAAGCTCACTGCCGGCTGGTAAATTCTGAATGACTCGATAGAGCATACGGCGACGCAGCTGCAAGTCGTCTTTCGGAAGAACTTCTGCAAAGCCAAGCGGATCTTCATACTGGTTTCGGAAGTAGCGTTTAAGTTCGATGGGTTTTTCATTCGGAACCAAAAACTCAGTTGTAACGACGCCGGTGAAGGGCAGAAAAGGATCATTTCTTTGATTGACGGAATCGATTACTTTTTGTCGGGATTCGTCGCTGTCGGCTTTTTGATATTCATCATATCGAACTTGCAAAATCTGAAGTTCTTTTTCCCAAACGGCTTTATCGTAGACTAAATGAAAACTAAAACCTCGGCCTTGTTTCAGAATTTCAATGATCTCATCCAGCATAGTAAACCCTGTTCGAGGATCTTTAGATTCAAGTCCAGAATCACGATACACAAAATCTACTACTGACATTCCTGTTCTTTGAAACCGGTGTAAAATGGCTTGTGCAAAACCCGACAAACCTACCCAACTTACAAGCTTCGCGGTCAACATTACTGTTGTTTCAGTAAGTTTGTAAGGACCGACACTAATTCTGACAAGCTCTTGAAATTCAGAACTTAGCTGCGAAGGTGCGCGCGAAAGCAAGGCTTCGGTTTTTTTTCGAACAGCACGAGCTTCTTCCGGATTTTCACGCCGAACTATTTTCTGCTGACTGGGATCCCAAACAAAATCATAAATTTTTCCCAAAACTCCGAGGGTTCCCCAATCCATAATTTTTCGCACACGACCAGGGTCAAATTGAGAGCTTTGCAGCTGCTGTTCCACACGGTCAAAAGCAGTTCGAAACACCGTGGGATCCAGATCATCCAAAGATTTAGAGCTAGGATTGTGCTTCTGCGCAGTAAAAAGCTGCTGGCACGCAGTCGAGTGTTCGCTGCTGTTTGCTGCACCTGCTGTAGCATTAACAGCCGCCAGAAAAAAAAATGCCGATATTGGAATTTTAAAAAAAGACTGAGTCATTCGAATTCCGAGACTACAAAATTTAAGCCTGAAACCGCAAGTCTTTGATTTATTAAATATCTTGCAGGCATTAAACTGATGCCGGTTCAACCAAAGCCGCCCTTGCTTCGTTTGATTCTGGAAAGATCTACAATCTAGCCCTTGTCATCTTTGCTTTGACAAAACCACCCGCAGGAATTTTCCTATTAACTATGGCAGATTCAAAAACACCGATTCGTGACGTTTCCGACACCGCTTTCTGGGTGGCCAGTTTTCGCGCCGAAGAATCCAAAAGATCCGATGCGCTTTTTCAAGATCCGCTGGCTTCGGTTCTGATTGGCGATCGCGGCGATCAAATTGCCATGGAAATGTTTGGTGAAAAATATGTGCGTTGGACGGTCGTCACAAGAACTGTTGTTATCGATCGGTTTATTGAAAAATTGATCGCAGAGGGTGTTGATACGATTCTAAATCTTGGCGCAGGTCTAGACTGCCGTCCTTACCGTATGAAATTGCCGCACAAATTAAAATGGATCGAAGTGGATTACGATCACATCATCAAACTAAAAGAATCTAAGTTGTCGCGCATGGCCCCGCAATGTCAGCTGGAACGCATTTCTATGGATCTTTCCAAACGCAGCGAACGTCTTAAACTTTTGTCTCGAATAAATTCGCAATCGCAAAAAGTTTTGGTTTTAACCGAAGGGGTCATTCCATATTTATCTGAACAAAGTGTTGCAGAACTTGCCGAAGACCTGCGCGCGCAGAAAAATTTCCGTTTTTGGATTTGCGAATATTTAGCCCCGCGTGTTTACCCGTATTTAAAAAATAAATCTCGGCAGAAACAATTAAGAAATGCGCCTTTTCAATTTTTTCCTGCCGACTGGTATGGTTTTTTCGACCAATGCGGCTGGAAACCCGTGACCACATCTTATCTGGGCGAAGCATCCGAAAAACTGGGTCGTCCCATGCCCGGCCCATGGTGGCTGTATCTGCTGCGATTTATTATGCCTGCAGTCGCCCGCCGCGAAATGGGCAAAGCGTCGGGATATATTTTATTTACGCCAAAGTAGGTTTATTTTTTCACAAGCTGAAAAGCTTCGGTTACAACCGAGCTACCCTCGAAGGCAAATCGCAAACTTTGCGGCAGCACCAAGTTTTTGTCTTCGACCCCCTCGATCGAGGATTTGTCTGCGGCAATTACCGTGGCTTCGTAACTTTTACCTGTGCTGGTATAGCATTGCAGACTGCCCAGATCGAATAAAACACAAGCATTACCGGCGCCGAAGTTTTTTAAATAAATTTAGTTTAAATTGCTGGCGATCCGCCTAGATTCAAAATCTTCTGACAATGGCGTAAAATTGTAATTTTGACTTGCAAAGCGCCATTTCGTTTAATACATAGTCAGTTCTTTAGGACTCAAAGTTAAATAAGCTTGGTTTGAAGTGGCTCGATTCTAGCAGTTATTGCCTTGGAATATCCGATCTCGCTTAAATAGAAGGAAATTAGTTTAATGAAGTTTAATCGTGCCTTGTTTATATTTATCTTAGCCATTCAGGGAAATGCCTTTGCATTAGCAACAGCCTCTTCTGAAGAAAATAAAATTTTTGATAACACTCATCAGTCGCCTGTAAGACTTATGACTGATTTGTATAAAAAAAATCAGATATTAATATTGGGCGAGTCGAACCATGACAATTATAAAGTGTATGCTTATCTTAAAGAATTGTTAGACCTTGTTGGCGAGGACCCGGAACTAAAATTTATTGCCCTAGAAAGGCCTAGTGATGCCAGTGAGTTTTTTCAAGATTTATCAATCCGTCCGCTTACCGAAGTTTTGGAAAAGTTTCATTTTAAATCTGATTCTGCAAAGGAAAATACATTATGTCTGTCTTCCGAATGGGCCCGCTCCATTGCCGATTTTTTTCCTTACCTACGGGTGCTGAATAAAAAAAGAATTCACCGGGGCTTACAACCAATCCTTGTAAAAACTTTTGACTCTGTTCCTTCGGATCAAGGCAATGAAATGTCGGGTCCAACTAAAACCGTAAAGGATGGCACATGCCATTTAGCGCCAACGGCATTTACTAGCCATCCTGATGCCAAACCTGTCTATTTGACCCTGTTTCAAGCTTCGGGAAATCGCGAACAGCAAACTGCAGAAAATTTTAAACAACAGATACGGAAGGGCTTGCGACCATCTAACAAAATTATTTTGATGTATCATTATCTGCATGTGATCAAAGGCTTTGAAAGTTGCATGCCTTTTTTGGACTCGATGAATGATCCCGATGAGTGGACTGCGCGGTGGACAAAGTCCAATTGGTTTGAATTATTTGCTGCTGAACATCCACAAATTCGCAAACGAAGCAAGATCATCGCCTTTGACGAGATCAGCGATACATTTGCACCAAAGGGTAATTTCCTTGTGACTCAACGCCAAGTGCTGCGCCACCCAGACATAGACTTTGCTTTTAATCTGTCGCAGCTAAAAAATATTGAAACAGAAAAAGGTATGGATGTATTTTCTGAAGGCGCATTAATCAAAACTTATCATGGTGGCCAACATCGCAGTGAGTTTACTTTGCCACAAATGTTTGATGCGGTAGTCTGGAGCCACGACGCCCAACTTAAATATCAATACGATCTTCGCAATCCAGCACACTATTTACCGGAATATTGCGGAAAGAAGAATTAGCAGTTCCGCCACGGCCCAGATCGAATAAAACGCAAGCATTACCGGCGCAGGTCATGATCGCGTTTAATTCGATTTGAGGTTCTGGAATTTTCCAGATTGCACCTGGCTGATCGCAAGCCCCGCCTACTTCATCGAATGAAGCCCAATCATATTTCCTTCGGTATCGTAAACCAAAGAAATAAAACCGTATTGCCCAATGGCCATTTTGGGATCTTCAATTTTACCACCGGCTGCCAGCACTATCTTTTCTTCTACTACGCAATCTTCGGTAGTAAAATAAACAATCACGCTGTTTCCGCCAGCGGGGCAGCCGTCAAGTTTTACCAAAGAACCGTTGGCGCCATAGGCACTCATATCACTTGGAAAGGCCCACATTTCTAAACCCTTTCCTTCGCCCTCTCCGACAAGTTTTGTTAATTTCCCATTGAAAACTGTTTCATAGAATTTTTTGGCCCGCGCCATATCGTCGACATAAATTTCGAACCAACCTACTGGATTATTCTTCATGTAATCTCCTTTGTTTAAAAGTTTTCGCAGTGGGTAGTTCCGACTGCCGTTTTAGTAACAAAAAAAGCTAACTTAATTGAACCTTAAATCCCCAAGCAGGAAACACCCGAGTGTAAGTGAATTTCAAAAGCGAGTTTACGAAAATATTCTTTCAACTCAAGGCTAAGCTGTTTTTCACTGACAATATGATTCAGAAATTCCGCAGCTTGTATCGGGTTGTGGATTTTTCCAATTGTCAGCCAAAATTTATGAAGACCAGGAATTCCCTTTCGCTTAATCAAGGAATTGATTACACTTGAGCCGACCAAATAACTGGGATGGTACCCACTACTATCAAAGCTACGAAATTGATTGTTATCGAAAAGACGGAAGATCTGTCCGTTCAAATTTCTATTCGCAACTTGTAAATCATTGCAAAATAAATTTCCAATTTGTTCAGCAGGAATCAGATCGTTCCAAATTTCTTGCAGTTGCACCGATACTGCCAATCCCTCGTTAAGAATCGCATGCGGGAAGTGACCAGGGCCAGACCACCATTTACCAGGAAACGCTGTATAAGAATGAACCAACTCGTGAAGGAGCCAAGATGGGGGTAAGTGTTGACCAATAAAAACAAGGTGATCACCCCGCGATCCTCCAGAAACTATCGGCGGAAATGAAAACCCCACCGCAACAGCAATTTTTGCATTATTTAACAAAAATACCTGATGATTTTTTTTCGTCTTGATTGAAAATAATGAAGAAATTTTATTCAACCACTGCTGCATCTTGATTGAATAAAATTTCCTAGAATTTTCATCTAGAACTTCGGCAGAAATTAATTCTCCTGAAAAAATGTGGTCGCGATTCCAGTTTGCCGAAAGTGTTTTCCAAGATGGCAATAAATCCAGTCCAAGTCGACACTCAGTCGCTTGGCAATTATAGGAAAGATTTATGAAATCCAGAAATCCTACATGGCCAGCGCCAAGGGGAAAGGCGATTTTGACATTTGGACTGATTGCGCTCGCATACTTCCATGGAATCTGTTCGCATAGGGATAAAGTCTCATTATCCCAAAATGTTTGGCAAAATTTTTTGTCAGGAACAGCATTAGCACTTAATGATGAATTCACATTAGCAATAAACTGAACCAATTTTTGGTTTTGAAGCTGTTCCGCATTCACTGCCAAAGAGTAAATTGTGGTTAATAATAAAATTAGTCGATTTAAAAAGCTCATTTGCTTCTGAAGGCTTAATGGGAAAATGATCGCATGTCACCTTGATCGGATCTATTTAAAAAATTAATTTGTGACCGCCTGCAGGCACCTGCAGAAACCTCAGCCACAAGCGCTGCAAATCCTCTAAGATGGTTTTGACTCGGATTGCAGACCGCCCAGATCGAATAAAACGCAAGCATTACCGGCGCCGAAGTTTTTTAAATAGATTAAGTTTAAATTGGCGCGTTAGATGCACTTAATTTTGTTAAATTTTTGAGAGCCAACCAATGACTCTTCGGTCGTGCAATTCGAAATTTTGGATTTTAACTTTTTAACGACCAGTAATTTTTCTTTTCCATACCTACAAGCCGCCCAGGGCGTCACCCCAGTCAGTGTCCAGCGATGCGGGGGCGCTTCGTCCCCGTTGTCGGGCTTCAGATCCACTTTCAGTTTTGGATTTCCATCAAAAATACTTAGTCCCACAAACGGCAGTTTATTTTTCGTCAATGGGCACTCAAAATTTTCTGCTTGCGCAAAGGCTGTAAATGCGACGGTTAAAAATAAAATAAATTTCATAAATCCTCCAGGTTGAAACTAAGCTTTATTTTCATATTTTAAATCTCCAGATTAGACGCTTTGATTTTATTTTGAACCGAGATTTACTGCTGGCCAAGAAAAAACGGACCGTCCTAATGTTAAGAAGTTTTATAAATTAAAATAATTTTTTAAATCCCTGCCGGCGCCGGTAGTGATCGCGTTTTATTCGATCTGACGGCTAACTTCCGCGGTCTACTTCATCGAATCTCCTCTTCACCCACTGGCATAGACTTCCCATCGCAAACTCGGATTTCCAAAGAAAGCGCATCAAGTTCATCGACACAACCCAAATTTGCTCTGTAACCATAGTCTTGTGCTCCTGCAAATGGGGATATTCCACACTTCTTACAAAAATAATGATTCAAAACCTTATCACCCCAAAGGTAATTGCTTAGTTTGTCGGAAGAAAAATCATAAATTAAATCTTTGGCCGGTATATAAAAATCAGTCACTACATTGCCCCTGCGAATGCAAATCGAGCAATTGCATCTAAGCCCATTCTTGATTTCTTCGCTTGTAAACGAGAAGTTCACGTCCCCACAGTGACATTGACCAATATATTTTTTCTTAGGCATAACTTCACACACCCTATTCCTGTAAATCATCGATTTAAAATAAAAAAACAGCCAGTCTAATTTTCTCCAATAAAATCGATCACAAGCGGAACTTGAGTCTCGAGATTTTGCAGAAATCCGTTGTGACCACCTTTGGTTTCGACATATTTTGCATTCACCACCAAAGCCAATTTTTTTAAGTCTTCCGTTGATGCATCCTGGTCCTGTGTTCCATGCAGAATTAAGATTTTAAATTTTTTAAGCTGTTCACTACTGTTCAACCAAGGTTCAGATAATATAATTTTATTCAGCGAAATTTCATAGCTGTGCCAAGTATGCAGAACTGAATCCATCGCAACATGCGGCGGAAGATCTTTGACAAAATACGGCATTGCCCATCGAAACATTGGAAAGAAGGCCTCGTGAAATTTGCAAAGAAATGGTGCGACTATGGGATTCATGGCCATCATTTCGGATACCATCGAAGCCGATTTCAGTTTCTCAACGGCATCTGCGCGCGAATGAAAAATCGGTGGAGCAATCAAAACCAGGTTCTTTACTTTTTTAGGAAACTTCAAAGCATAGCGAACAGCCAAATGAGTTCCCAGCGAATGAGCAACAATGGTGAACGGAGTTTTTATTCCTAAATCAGAAACAGTTTGATCCATAGCAATCAGATTTTCCTCGAGACCATATTCACCTGTTGGCCAAGGGGATTCCGCATAACCCAAAAGATCCAAAGCCACTGTTTGATATTTGTTCGAAAAATAAGGTGTGATCGTTTCCCAGTATCTTCTAGAACCCGCCACTCCATGCAGAAAAATAATTGCATCTTGGCCAGCACCTTCAAGTGTGTAATTAAGTGGTGTTTTAAGCAGGCCAGCTTTTTTATTGTGTAAAAAGATATTGAGCTTGGAAAGTCCTGCAATCAGCAAGACCAGAAATACAGGAATCAAAAAAATAAACATTATACGCTTCATTACTTCTGAAGGCTTAATCTAGAAGCGATCGCGTGTCACTTTGATCGGATCTATTCAAAAATTAAATTAATTTCTAACCATTTTCATATCTATTCTTCTTTCGTTTCTTAATCGCATTTCAATTCAAACATTAATCAGTTTAATTTACTTCGGCGCCGGCAGTATTGGCTCGTTATTTTATTGCTCGGCTTCGCCCATTTTCCTAAGGACAGTATGGATGGTTCCTGAATCAAGACCTGCTTGTTTCATCAGCGATTTCGCTTTTTCAAAGTCATCGGAATCGATTGCTTCAAAAAAAGCGTCGACTTTTCCTATTTCAGCTAGTTTTTCTAGCACAAGCGTCCCTTCAAATTCACTTTCGTCCATCGCAAGGGATTGGATGCGAAAGTCTTTGGGGGTTCAACTCGCGTCGAGCTATTTTTTTGCCCTGAGTCATTTACATTAATCTCATCCTTATGACATATTCCTAGAAAGCTTCAATACGAAGCCAAATAAAAGGAATGGAAAATATGCAAACAGGTAAAGTAAAGTTTTTTAACGCAGGCAAAGGTTTTGGATTCATCACGCCCGATGACGGCAGCAAAGATGTTTTCGTTCACGCTAATGACACTGGTGGCGCGCAGCTTACTGACGGTGCCAAGGTTGAGTTTGAAATCACTCAAGGCAAAAAAGGTCCACAGGCCAGCAACGTTCGCTTGCTCGACTAAAATATAATTCAAATTATAGGAAAAAATTTGGCCGAGCAGACGGCGCGAGTTTAGGGCTTTTTGCCTTAACTCATCGTTGGCTTGGCCATTTTTTATAGGAAGTTAGATATGGCACAAGATCTTTTAGACTTACATGGTTGTCGGGCCGAAGAAATCCCTGACAAAGTAGATAAATTTTTAGTCGGAGCGACGAAGCTCGGACTTAGTCGCGTGCGCATCATGACCGGCAAGGGCAAAGGCATCGTCCAAAAAGAAGTTATCGCCTATTTGAAAATTGGCAAATTTCCGTGGAAGTTCGAAACAACCGCACAGCGCGTGGTTAACGAAGGCGTGCTGATCGTTCAGGTTTGAACTCAATTTATCCGAAGCTAATATGTTGTAGGTGCCGTTTGCGGCAGGATGGCATTCACCAAGGTTAATTTGAAAAAAATCCGTAAAAAATTAAGCGGCTGATTTTTTCTTTAAAGAAAGAATCCAGCTGGAAAGAATTTGTTTTTCTTTGGTATTTTCTTGAGTAAACAGAAAGCGGCGTAGATCTTCTTGGTCTTGAACCAATTTTGCTTTGAATTTTAAACCTGTTTTTAAATCGGGACTAGAAATAAAACATTCCACAGTTTGCTCTAAAAGTGATGCAGGCACTGCATGCTCGAGCAAAAATCCTTCGCCTGAAAAGTCTTTTGAAAATGTTCTGAATGCGACATCTTTATAAATAATAATCACACGCAATTTAATTTCATGACGTTTGCTTTTACGTCTTTCCACAAAACGCGGTTCGATTTTTACATCCACTTGCGTAGACTCTGATGCCGCAATTGGACCGGGCGCGGGTGTGGGTCTAATAACAAAAGGTGGTGGCTGAGGCGTTTTTGGAATGCGGAATTTCATCAGCTCGGGAACTTGTAAAATGGATTTCCAATCCGTCCATCCTGTTTGCCAAACAAATATTTGTTTAATTTGCTCGCTGGAGCTTTCGCAAACAAAATTCTGTATTTCTGGTTCAGAAATCTGACTTTGTTGATTATTGGCTGTGTTGTGAATGAACCAGTCTGACATAATTCCTCGGCTCTTATCCTATCGGATTTTTATGCAGCGATCTTTACAAGGATGCTAATTTGATTAATTGTAAGTAAGCTTTAAACGCTTCAATATGAGAATTTTCAAGCGGCTTCCGTTAGGTTTCGGTTCCCCATTCCGTTAAGATCTCTTATCCTTTATATCAGGCTGCCCCCAGTCCCTGGTTAGCACTATAATTTAAAAACATTATCTTCTTAGCGCGCAGTCCAGTTTACAATAACTTGATCCCCATTTTGTAAAACTCCGGCCGAAATATTCAGCTGACTGCCGACCATCTGATACTGTGCTTGTGTCAGCAGAGTTTCTGTAGTCCCTACTTTTTTCTTTACCCAATTAATTACAGCAGCATTGGCGGGCATTGCGAAACTTGCAGATGTTAAACCTTGGATCGCTTGTGCCGTTGCTTGTAAGGAACTTGCATACAGATCAGGTCTGCAAATTGGTAGAACTTTTCCTTTGCTGCCAAACATCGCGGCAAATTCCATATATCGAGTACCAACACCCTGGCTGGTACCGATAGGACAGTTGTGAGCTGGGCCATCATTCACAATGGCTGAAAAATAAAATCGATCCGAACCAATTTTTTCATTGATCACAAATTTCAGTGCATCCAACTGAAAATTTTTAAGACGCGTCTTATCTGTAGTCGAGTTTAAAGAAGCATAGGAGGGGTTATTAGAAGGATATATGCGATTATAAAGAGCTTCCTGGTCTGGATAAAATCGAGTTTTTTTATTGACGCCTTGGGGCCCAACCGCTTGCAAGTTTACGCAACTACTAATATGTGAAGGACCCCCAAGAAGATTTACCAGATTGGTGAAACCTGATGGTGACGTATATTTTGGTAGAACTCCATTCGACGCGCCTGCATTAAAGGCAGTGGATAAAACACAATTGTATCGATTGAAGTAAAGGCTAAGCTGGCCCCTGTATGCGGTAGAAACAAGAAATCTATCACAAGAACCACTTGCCCAGCTTTGTTGAGCTAATAAGCGATCCTCACTAGTATCCAAATGGCCAATCTGTCCATTATTATAATACTGTCCAGGAATGGGAGCTCCATCTGAATAGGCTTGTTTTTGGCAAGTTGTAACCATCATTCCATCATTCCATCATTCCATCATTCACCGTAACCCAGGACTCTTCACTATAGAGACTATTATTTGAATCAATAATTCTCTGAGTTTTTCCAAAACCTAAATTCTTTTGCTGTCCATTTCCATAAAAATTCCCAAGGGGATCAAAAGACATATCCCCATCCCACAACCAGGGACTAAAATCGTATCCCGTGTTTGCAGAAAGCACATCAAAAGTTTTATCATCTGAATCACTTACTAAAACAACCAAAGCTGTATCACCTAAATTAAAAATTGAGGGCTGACTGGTTGACGTTGTTGTCGTAGCTCTTGCTAATTGCATGAAGCCACTTGATATTTCATAACCCGAAGTGCCCACGCCTAAAGCTGCAGCAGCATTACTAAGTGTTAAAGAACGAAACCCATAAATTTTTTCTTGAAATAGATCTATCCTTTGTTGCGACCAAACAGCATTTTGATTAATCGAACTGAGGCTCGGATAAGTAATTCCGTTTTGTATATAGGTATTGACCGAAGAAAAGGTTTGCAAAGGCAGCGATGTTCCGTGGGCAGAATCTGAAGCTGAAGTTGTGGCTACATAAAGACTGGCATTAGACCCTTGCAGGGCAGATATCATTCCCGAAATCCCTTGCTGCAATTGTTGCTGCGTTTGCGCCATTGAATTCGAGTCATCCACTATAAATAATATTTTTAGTGGCGGAGGAGTCGGCGTCGACGATGCAAATGAAAATTGTGAAATAAAGGTTGCCGGCGGAATCGTTGGAATCACTATTGTTTGCGCAGCAGAAGTTGGACCCACCACTACAGGAACAGCGCCAGAAGAACTTAAGGAAATTCCCGATCGTTGTTGGCAGTTCTGAAATAAAAGCGAAGCTAAAAATAAAATAAATATTGCGATCGCAGCATTACGAGAACGCTTTGTTCTCCAATAAAAAGAAAGCCTTATGCTTGCTTTTTTCAGCGGTGCTTTCAGATTAGAAAATAATACGCGTCTGCAGCGATTAAACTGTTGTTTGATCTTCCCCATCTTTTTAGTTTATCGGAAAAAGAAAACAAACTGATTATTAAAAATTAAGAATCTCAAAACAATACATTTAATCTTATTAAATCATCTATAGCGATACCGTTAAACTTTTGATTTTAACGGTCGCTGCTTCTTTTTGAGATAGACTATCGGGGTGACCAGTTGACAGTCAGTTGATCACCGTCGTGCAATGCCCCTGGAATGACATTCAATGTGGTGTTGTTGTTGATCAGTTGGTACTGACTGGCATCCAGGGTTACTTGCGTGCTGCCGGTCTGGACTTTAACCCAGTTGATGGTCACGGAAGTATTCAAATTAAACTGGGCTGCAGTTAAACCTTGAATCTGCGCAGCGGTTTGCTGCAGGGATGCTGAATATTCAGCGGGCCTGCAAATCGGTAAAACTTTGCCTTTGCTTCCAAACATCTGTGCAAACTGTATGTAACGAGTTCCAACAGACTGACTTAACCCGATCGGGCAGCTGCCGTCATTGACGATGGCTGAAAAATAAAATCGATCCGCACCGATGCGCTCGCTGATTAACTGTTTCAATGCGTTCAGTTGAAAGTTCTTAAGTGGCGTTTTATCCGCAGTTGAATTCAAATCTGCGTAAACAACTGGTCCATTGGGATACATACGATTGTACAGAGCTTCTTGCTCAGGATATTCATCATAACCTGCTGAGTGAGCGTTCATATAAATATTTATGCACAGGGTATGTGAAGGGCCACCAATTGCAGCAATAAGGTCTCGCAAGCCCTGAGCAGATTTATATTTTGGCAAGAGTGAAGTTGAATTAGTTTGAAGGTTTTCTGGCTTACAGTCGATTTGATCATGAAATGTAGAACCTCCGTTTTGGGTTGCAGTACCATTTGTTATAGGTATTGTTCTAACTCGATCGCATGTTGCAAGACTGCGCACGTATTGTTCTGCCTCGGCTTTGTCTGCTGCATTATTTATTCCCTCTGCAGAACTTATAATGTCATATTGGTCAGATATTTGACCATCGGAAAGGCGTCGCTTTTCACAATAAGTCATCAACATGCTATCTTTGAAAACTAGATTACTCGATGGATTAGAAATATAAAAATAATCTCCGTCGTAGATACTTCGAGTGATCCCAATTCCTAAATGCTTCTGACGTCTAGAACCATAAAAACTGGGAAAAGATGAACCATCGCTGGGCCAACCCCCCGTAGACAAAGCATCTTTTTCAAAAGTCATATCATTGGCATCACTGACCATCACCGTTAGTACAGTATCACCTAAATTGAAATATGGTTGTGACGTGACGATTGGACTAATACTTAAAACTTTTGCGAACTCGATCAATCCACTGGAAACTTCATATCCGGAAGTACCTACAACTAATTTATCGGAAAGCGTTGTTAAAGTAGGCATAGTAAATCCATAGATCGTTTGCTGCCCATCTTTTTCTTCATGCCAAATATAAGGACGGGTTTTATCAATAGAGCTAATCGATGGGTAGCTCACACCATCTTGGGTGTATCTTAAAAGGAAATTTCTTAGATTAGAGCTGCTCCAGCTACCATTTTGGTAGGCAATAGATGTGGTTGCTACGTAAAATTTTGCGTTACTTCCCTGAAGTGCGTTCACCATACCAGCGATACCACTTTTAAGTTCTTGCTGTGTCTGCGACATGGACATGGAATCGTCGATCACAAATAAAATTTTAAGCGGGGACGCTGGCGCCGAATTCTGAGTATAGCTAAACAATGAAGTGTTTTGCACAACAGGATTATTTGGCGGAGTTGTTGCGGGCGGTGGCACAATCGGAAGCCCTGGCACACTTTGGCTGAAAGGAACATTCACAGCAATGGGTACGGCTGCCTGCGAACCATTAATTGCAATTCCCGAGCGCTGTTGACAGTTTTGAAATAGCATCAGCACCGCAATGACAGCGATCACAAGAATCGAGTGGTTGCGGAAACGATGATTTTTCCAGCGCTTAAATAAAATAATAAATTTTTTCGGTAATTTACGCATTGGTTTTCCCCCTCAGTAAAAAAGTACTGATTTCCCCTATTTAAATTCTATCGGAATTAAATGGAAAAATCAGAAAATATTTTCCATTTTCTTAAATTGAGATGTTAACTTGTTCAACAGTCGAACTTATGAGTTTTGAAATTTAAATGGATACACAACCGTGGTCGGCTGACCATTGGGCGCTTTGGGAAAAACAATCGATTTGATCACACTTAAAACACAATTTTCCAATTGTGGAAAATTAAATTCCGAATTTTCTACCTGAGCAGTTGAAACAGGTCCCGTTGGTGAAATATACCATTTTAAAACTAAATTTCCTTTAAGCTTCGGCTTTACTAATAAAGCCTTATCGTAGCATGCGCGAATTTCGTTGCGTCGTGCAGCGACTGCGCGGCGAACCGCCTCACGATCTAAACCCCCAAGAACAGATTCACCGAAATCAGAATTGCCACTGCCCCCAGGGCCTACTCCATTAGTGGCTTCGCTGCCCGCCCCTGTGCCGATGGAAAATCCTGATTTGCCGCCAGTCCTACCGATTGGACCGTTGGATTTAACATCAAAAGTATTTGCGCCTCCTAAAGTAGTGGAGGCCCCGGCCAAACTATCCCTACCACTCTGGCCGCCGTTTGCTGCGACTTTGGAATTTTTCATATTTACCAATCCCGAAGGTGGCTGCTTAAGAACAAGGTCTGAAGTTTCTCCGGTTACGGCATCAGACACCAAACCATCATTAATAACTTTATTTGCTGATACAGTCGGAGTCGCTGCTCCAGTTTTTTTGAAAGAACCCAACAGGCCAACTGCATTGACGTTTTTCTTGGGTGCCGGAGAATTCAGACCGGCTGTAATTTTTGAACGCGCTTCCGATTTAAATGCTGGTGCCGAAGCAGTGCTCTTCCGACCATTCGAAGGTTTTGGCTTGCTGTCGGGAGGTGGCGGCGTCGTCGAAGGCTTTTCACTTGGTGGTGGTGGCTCTTCTTTCGGAGGAGCCACTTTGGGCGTTGGCGGTGCCGGCGGAGTTATAATTGGTTCCTTCACTTCGACCGTTGCCACACGCTGTTCACTTTCCACTTTTTCTTCCGGGACTTGGTATAAAAAATAAACAGCTGAAATTAATAAAAAACTAGCAACTAAAAATATCAACCCAAAACGGTAAAATGGATCTTTTAAAATCTCTCGCGGCGCTTCTTGAATTTGTGTCCGCGGGACTAAACGCAAATAAAAATTTAATTCCTTATTTTGCAGAAACAGCACATCATCCGATTTAATTTTTGAAACTTTATTTTGCTTTTCTGTACTAGAACGCAAGTAAGTCATATTCGCATCAGAAGAAACCTCTGGCGAAAGTGCATCCACCCAACTTAACGAAGTTCCCAAAAGACTCTTGAAAAGCTGCGATTGATGGACTTTATCTTTTGCAAGATACTCAACATCGACAACGGTATCTCCGTCTGCAGAAAGACGGATAATTTCAATCACTGCTTCATTTTTTATCTCGGTGCCAATTTCGGCTCCGACGACTTGATCTTTGATCAAACCTTTTTTCAGTTCTCTGCGCGAAAGACCAATATCACTCCATTCAAAACTAACCTCATCCAAAACAAGCACTTGTCCTTGATTCAGAACAGAGGCTTCGTTTTTTCCACCAAGAAAAGAATCTTGCTGATTGATTGAATGAGCCGCGATCTGGGTAAGTAGCCAAAAGCCTTCCAAAGGATTGAAGCTGCCATCACCCGCCCACTCTAAAAGAAAATGCACTGGACGAATACTTTTCGAACGAATCACCACATCGCAGACCGGAGAACGACCAATAAGCATCAAAGGCTTATCTGGAAAAATCTCCGCAAGCTCTAATTTGCCCCTGCGAATAATGATTTTTTTCACTATTTATTCCCCACAGATTGAAATTTAAGATTGTAGCGATGGTCTATTTCTTGAAAATCATTAAAGCTCTTACGATTAAAAATAATAACTTCTACGTCTGGGTTTTGCCCACTAAGCTCGATCAAGCTGGGTGTTTTTTTTGCTTTTCCATCAATGACGTCACCTTCTAAATTCATAAGATTTCCTTCGATGACATCGCCCTTTAATTGCATGACATTTCCGTCAATCACGTCACCCTTTAATTGCATCACGCTACCGTCAATAACATCGCCTTTAAATTTCAGCGCTTCGTTGGTTTTCACTTGTGCTTCTACTTGCATACAGACCAAAATCAAAAATATTTGTACTAATTTGCAAAACACTGCAAAACCCCATCCTGCTTTTCAGCCTTGAGTTCTCGATATATGTACTCTCTTAGACTAGAACATTTATTTTTTGAAACCAAGATTCCCGTGCGCACCATCCAGTAATCCGAGGCTGCAATTTCTTGCGTAGATTTTAAATAGTCGAGCACAACTAATAGTGAAATTAGACTTTGGTTGGGGATTGAAGCTTTTAATTTTTGTAAAGCAGCTGACTTGGGCCAGGGCCAATCAGATGGATCACATTTCAAACTTGGAATTTTGTCTTTTTCGGATTTTTCTTTAATCTGCTGGGCAACAAAGGATTCAAGTTTTTTAAACTCTTGCGCTTGATTCGAAAAATCACCAGCGACGCCAGCGATTCCACTTTTATATTCAACTTGTTCTTCTGGCGTTAATCCATCTGGCAGCGGCGCTTGCAAAATCATATTTGCCATCTTGATTTCTGTTGAACTGGCTTTCTGCAAAATGCGTTGCTTAACCGTTACGATAGCTGCTGCAATATCTTTGGTAATCAGTTCGCGGTTGCTTTTTACTTTCTCTGTCAGCTTGGTCATTTCAGCCACTGATTTTTTACTTAATTTTTTAGATTGTGGGAACTTAAAGCCATCCATTGCAATCTCGCTAGGGCGCAGTGGCTGCGGCAGCGCCTCTTCGGGGATCAGATCAGCATACTTTTTAATTTCATCAGCGTTGTATGAAAAGGGCGGCTCGCATTTTCTAATTTTATTTTCTAAAAAGGACAGCTCGTGTAAAAATTTATCTTTTTGTTTACCGCCTTTGACTAAGTCCTCGATATAACTTTTGGACTGCAATGCAAGCAGTCCTAGCATATAGCTGCGCTGATCAGGGTTTATATTTTCACCTGAAAATGCATTCGAGATTTTTTCCATCGCTAAGTAGGACAATCTGCGCAAACTGTTTAAGCTTTCGTTGTTTGTTTCTCTTTTTTCTCCAATAAAAGCAAGCACACAAGGAAATTTAAAATCTTGAAAGCATTCATCCATCAGCGGTTTTACATAGTTATCAATCGGTGGTGTAAACCGAGTACTCACATCTAACGCCAGTAGTTCTTGAGCCATTTTTTTCTTATCGCCTAATTGCGACACATTGTTTAAATAATTTTGAATCACCAGAAGCTCTTTTGCTGGATCTTGGTTTAATTTTAAGAATTCGCGAATAGATTTTTCATAGGCAACAAAATTTTTCTTATCGACCAAACCACTTTTTTTATTTTTTTCTGCAACCAATCCTTGAGCCATGATTAAATGAGACTCTCTCTGCATATCTATTATCCTGCTGGATTTGAATTCCGATGGAACTACGTAGCTCACTACCTCAGAATAATTTTTTGTCTGAAATTGAGCTAACAATAACCGGTAAAGTGCGTCTTCACTTTTTTGAACTTTTAGAATTTCTTTTAAAAGTGGAATAGCTTCCACATAAGATTTGTCTTCAATTAAAAATGCGACGTAACGGTTGGCAAAATCTTTCCAATTTTCATAGCCGCGTTTAGAAACACAAATCTTTAGTGTTTGCAGAAGGGACTTACGATACTTGGTAGGTTCTTTTTTATACAGTTCTTCAAGTGCAATTAAACGTTCTAGATAAAGTTCATCCGTCATCTCTTTAAGTTCTGGATCACCAATAATTTTTTTTGAAAGTACTAGCATTTCTGATGGTTCTTTTAAGCTTGCTTGGATATCGACCAACAGACGGTAAAGCTCAAGACGATTGGTTAATTTAAAGCTGCCGTCATACCAGTTGATAAAATTAATCAGAATGCGTCCGCGCTGGGCTGTCGACAGAGATAATTGCGCTGACTCTTGTTCTGCACGGATTTTTTCTGAAAATAGAGCAGCACTTAAGGATACGTAATTATTAAAGTTAGCTATTAAGTCCAGCAGCAACACTTTTTTCACCTCGACCATATCCTGCGGTGACAGATTTTTAATCTCTGCAATCAGTGCCTGTACTTGTTTTTCATATAGTGTATCCAGAACGTCGCGACGGTAATCCTGGCAAAGCTGCAGTCGCAATTTTATACGTTCAAGCGATAGTCCCTCTAAAGACAACACCTTTTCGGCGACTGGAATTGAAAACTTTTTACGACGAATATTTTTATCAGCCAGCAAGTAATTTTTTAAAAATGAAAGCTGATCTAAGGGTGCCCATTTGAAACTTTGCAATTGCTCAAGCGCCTGGGCATCTTCGTATAGATTTGCATCGATCAGTGCAAGATTTGCGATGTCATCTTTGCGTTGTTCAACATTCGATTTTGCTTTCAAGAAAAACAATGCCAATTTTTCGGCTTCCTTGTAATTTTCTTGCTCTAAGTAAATGGAGTATATCTTGCGATACAATGATTGCTTCTCTTTGGGTTCAGCTTCAGAAAGTAACTTTTTATACTGAACAAGTGCCACATCATAGCGCCCATTTTCGGCATCTTGGTCTGCAAAGTAAGTCAGAATCCCAAAAACATAGGGGGCATTTGGATTAGCACTAATCGCCTTGCGCAAAGATGCATCGCCTTCTGGATATTGATTAAGATCAAAATATGTCAATCCCATCAAATAATAGCTATAGGACTGTTGTGCGGCACTCTGCTTGCCGGAATTCAGCAAAAATTCAAAATCACTCTTGGCACTTTTAAGGTATTGTTCAGATTGTTGTTTGGACTGCTGTGAAAGATCTTTAGATTTCAATCTTTGGAAACGTGAAAGCTGATAATACGAAGTGCCTCGGGCAGTACGCAACTGCATTATGTTTGCATCTTTTTTAATTTCAATCAGCTTAGTTAAAGATTGAATTCGAATTAAAAGGCGATCATTTTCCTGTTTGGAAATCCCCTCTTGCAATGCCAGCATCTTTTTTTCAATTTTATTTTTTTTATTTTTTTTTGTGTTTTGCTGTGACTCTACTTTAGCTGCTTTTGGCGTCGCCTTAAATTTAAATTCTCGAGTTTTTGCCCATGAACTAAGACATATTAAAAATGATAGAAAAATTACTTTTTGACTGTATTTGCAACACATCTCGACTGCCCAATATATGTATGCTTGCCGATTTCATCGATCCAATCCTCTAGATCTTCCACTAGCCACATTTCGGTTTTCGAGCTTAAAATCTGACTGATTCCTGGTATCCTAATAACCTCAGGCAGTTCTTTGCGCGTAGCCTCTGCAGCTAAGTTCATATACGAAATTACTTTTTCCATTTCAGTTTCTATGCGTTTCAAATCTGGCGTATAGCGACTAACTAAATGATCCATAATTTTTTTTTTCTCTTTTGCGTGATCCTGTTTTGAAATTATACCTTGCAGCGAATTAGGATAGGGCAGTTTGGATATTTTAAATAGATTAAGAGTCTCTAGGTCCCGTCGTACCCAATCCGCAAGTGAATACTTTCCCTTTTCCAAAATACCTTTAAATGCTTTGGCTGATTCGAATACATGCTGAACATCTTCTGGTCTGCAAAGTTTTCTAAATAAATAATACTCTAATAGATAGACTTCAGGTTCTAAAAACTGAGAAAAATAAGACGATTTCTGCGAAGCGATTGCGCCAAGTGCTGTTGAATAATTCCCAGCCCTGAACGCTGCCCACATTTTCTCGAATTGCACTTGTCGAATGAACGGATAGTGTAATGAGATCATTTGATAAATTTCAACTGAATCCTTAAATTTTCCATAAGAATAAAATGCGCGGCCCAAAGAGTGCAGCACCGATTGGTAAAGGAAAAAGTTTTCTTGTCTAAAATTTGATTGTTTCTTTTTTAAGTATCTTAATAATTTTAAACTGACCTCTGAAGCTTCTTTAAATTTCTGCTCTACCATTAGTTGATTAATCTCGTTAATTTTCTTTTCAAATAGAATTGAATTTTTATTTTGATTTTGCGGAAATTGAATGCTGTCCCATTTCACTATGAAATCCCAGCCGACTCCTGGGCGTTCATGTAAAAGTTTGCGCCATGCCTTCCATTGTTCATAGCTCAATTTACTTTGGAAAGATTTTCGTGCTAAAACCCTTAGCGATAATTCGTCTTTATTTTTACTAATCTCCAATCCAGATCTATAATAATCTGTCTTGGCAAGTGCTGTAGAAGACACAAACACAACAAACAAAATTATTTTCATGGTGCACCACTTGCCGTGCTGACAAACATAATGGATTGAAATCCTGCCTCGCGGGTTGCCTTAATAACATCAAAAATTTTATCGTAAGTTAGTTTTTGATCTGCAACTAGATTGATAATTTTGCTGTCAGGCTTACCTTCAACAGATTTAAGGTATTCAGTAATTTCAGTCTTGAATTGCTGCAAACGCGGATCTACGGTTCCACTCGGCAAAAAAATTTCAGGCGGATAGGCCTGGGTTGAAAAACCTAAGGTTATGCTTTTGTCGGTAATCGTTAGCTGAGGTGCAGACACCAACGACTCTTTACTTTGACTAAGCGGAGGCAATACGCCTTCCGGTAAATCAATGGAACTTGCGCCGATGACTGTGCCTGCGATGAGAAAAATAATTAGAATGGAAAACACATCGATCATTGCCGCTAATTGCGGTTCTGGAATCTCGGCCCGTTCTGTTTTAAAATTAAAATCCATTTAATCTGCCCTTGTTCCTCGGTCTATAGCTTCTGTTTCCCGGAAAGACAGAAGTATTAGATCAGGAATACTTTCCTTAACCCCATCCATTACAGATACCATTTGCTGATAATTAATCGTGGAACCCAAACCCAGCTGCACACTTTTTTCATCAGGAAATTTTTCTTGAAATTTTTTAATAATCTCGGAAGCTTTTTCTCGCAGTGCTTTGCTGTCTACTTTCAAATCTTGGGTCACTGGAATATTTTCTGATATTTGATCTGGCTTTTTTCCAGACCATCTTAAAAACATTCTGTATTGTGAATTTTTATTGACGACAAACATTTTAACTGAAATTGGAGGCGGCGCTATTGGGTCCTTGATCACGCTGACACTCGACGGGGGCAATGTCTGTTTATTAAAATCAATAAAATTAGCCGACAAAATCAAAAAGAAAATCACCACTACTAATAAATCCAAAATAGGCGCCAATGGAATTTCGCGCACATGGCGTTTGGGTTTATGAATAGTAAAGTCTAAACTCACTTAGAACTTCTTTCCGAGTACTCAATCCAATTCATTAAATCCAAGCAAACTTTTTGAACTTTGCCGACAATAGTATCCACTTTGGATGTGCAAATAGTATGTACCGCCATCGCCAAAACCCCTACGATCACGCCTGCCGCAGTAGAATACATCGCTTCGGAAATCCCCAAGCCCAGCATGCGGGCTTTAGTTGTTGGATCCGCACCTGCAATTGCTTTAAACGTAGTAATTAATCCCATGATGGTTCCGAATAATCCCAATAAAGTTGCTGAACTTGCAATCAAGGACAAAAAAGACAAGCGATGCTCGCAGGATTTCGATACTTCCAGAACCGTACTTCCCAGTGCCGAACGCATTGCTTCACGACCATTTTCAACCGAGATCAAGCCTTCTTTAATGGCTTTCAATTCTGGATTATTTTCTTGTTGCGAACAAATCTGCAGTGCTTGGCTATAGTTTCCGGACAATACTGCTTGCTTAATGCTGGCTACTGCCTGGCGCGAATCAAATGATTTGGTAAAAAACAAAACATATATTCTTTCTGCTGAAATCAATAGGCAAAAAATTCCTGTGATAATAATCAAATAGCCCGATATCCCATGAGACATTAATAGCAGCAAGCCTTCAAACATATTTCCTCCTTATAAATACCAGACAGATCCGAACTCAAAGATTCCTGATTGAGTTGTAGATTTTTGATCATTTAAAATTGTTTGCTGTGCAGCTAGTCCAGCCGCCACTCGAAAGTTAAAAAACTTTCCTAAGAAAAAAGTTTTCCCGATTCCCAGCCCATAATACATTCCAGATGCACCCGAATATTGAATCACTCCACCCGAGAATTTAAAAAATGTATCACTGCGAATAATCGAGTTAGGTCCCCAACTATCTTTGCCGTAAGCTGGAAGCCAAAAAAGCTCTGAGCCAGCAGCATAACTTCTTTTCGGAGAAACCAACGTAGCTTTTTCTCCATTCGCTAAATCCAAATTTTCTACCGTTTTTTTGATTTCATTATCTTGAACAAAAAAGGTAGGCGCATAGTTTATATACAGTTCAAATGAGTCGGAAAATGCATAACCCAATCCTACGTTTAAAGACTTAATGGATTGTGGACCGCTCGAGAATTCTAAGCCCAAATAACTTTGCAATAGGAAATGATTGGCCTTATTTTTTGCTTTCCTCTGGACCACAATCATATTCTGATAAGTGCTTGTGATATCTTCTGTTCGATCTGGCTGTGGGGCAATGTCTTGATATTCTGCATTTGCTATGGAAAAAAACATACTTACGACAGTAAAAATATATAGAGTATTTTTCATGAATACCCTAATGTTCGCTAAGTAAAAAACTTAGAGCAACAAAACAATGCCCAGACTGGACAAAGGGTCCACTCTTCAAACTGAGGTGCGGCCCGAATTCAATTCTAATCCATCGCCACTGCCGACAATTCTCCATTTTGTAAAGCCAAAGGAATTTGCAAAACTAGCCCTGACTTTTAAAGACTTACTCGAATTTAGTTTAATTCGGCTAGACAAAGCTACTGAACAGATACGAAACAATCGAATCAGAGTGAAGGTTAAATGACGCGGACTTACCTCCGCAGCGGAGGTGTTTTTACCTTTTTAATAGGGCTTACCAAGTTTTAATGCGCTCGAAAATAACCGCATAGAAATGTTCGAAGTCGGCCAAATTTTTTTTAATAATACTTTTAACGATTTCAGGTTTAATTGTTTCATAATCATGAACAGAAATATTTCGAAATCCCACCATTTTGATCATTGTCGTAGACAGTTCAGGCGTAATAATTAAAAATTTTTGCAATAGTTCAAAAGACTGGCGGTAGGAATTCGGAAGACCAAGTCCCTCTTTCGCAATGACGCTATTTGCAATATCAATACAGGCCTGCACGGCTCTTTGCAGATTAAGCTCGTGAAGTCCTTGCCTAAAATCAGGATCTTTTTCCTGAAGATTCACCTTTTCAATAGCGATCAGGCAATTTTTTACAATATTAATTTTAGAATATATGACATCTTTTTCAGACATATTTTTTCCTAGTCAGTAAATTTTCTTCAATCACTTTCCTGTTCGCTTTAAAATCGGGATACACAGATAATTGTTGCGCCTTCCATAAATTGTAAAAAGATCTATCCGCAATTTCAACTTCGCGACCCGTTTCCAAAACCTGTCTGGCAAAAATTGGGTCAATTCTATTTAAGTCCACTAAATCAACCTCGCGATCAAATTTTTCTGACAGCAAAGATTGATATTGAACCAATTGCTTAAATTCGATGGGGTGCTTGAAATAAACCGCCAAATCAATATCGCTTTCAATATGAAAGCGATCCGTATCCGCCGACCCTAAAAGAATAACAAAAAAGAAATCTTGGTTGAATACTTTCGATACGACGGATTGAATCTCTACCATTGCAATGGGTTTTGATATCTTCATTCCTAAATTTTGCTGGATTTACGCTAAAATATCAAATTATGGTAATTTGGCGGAGCGGACGGGACTCGAACCCGCGGCCTTCCGCGTGACAGGCGGACGTTATCACCAACTTAACTACCACTCCGCGTGGAAGTATTTCGAACATCTAGATATAGCGACTGGATTGTGATCAGGCAAGATTGAAAAATAAGCATTTACCGCACCCACAAAATCTGGTGGATTTATAAGACCAGATGCGAGGTGCCCATGAGATTCGTCCTTCTATTTAGTTTTGTCAGCCATATCGCTTTTGCCTTTACGGCAGCACCCACCACCCGCGTTTTCACTTTAAGAGGAATGACCTGCTCGGCTTGCGTTAAGGCTGTGCAAGCCAAAGTCTGTGGCCTGCCCGAGGTCGCCAAGTGCACAGTGGAAATTAATAAGCTGACTCTTGAGGGTACCACCCCGGAAGCCACAGTCAGGGACGCAGTTGCCTCGACGCAGTCTTACCAGGTCGTCAAAGTTGCGACTGTCGTCGAAACTGGCAAGACTGCTGCAAAAAAATCGAAATGAAAAAACTTTTTTGGATTGATTTGGAAATGACGGGCCTGGATGTCAGCAAAGAACGCGTCATCGAAGTCGCGGTTCTGATCACCGATTATGATATGAACGAAATTGCAGCCTACGAAACCACGGTTTTTCAACCGCCTGAATTATTGGCCCAAATGGATGCCTGGAATACCAAACATCATACCGAATCCGGTCTGGTCGCAAAAATTCCTTTTGCCAAAAAAGAGGCGCAGGTCGAATCCGAATTGATTGAACTGCTGCAATTGCACTTCCCCGACCCAAAAAATCGCGCCGTCCTTGCCGGTAATTCCATCGCACAAGATCGTCTGTTTATCGATGCTTATTTTAAAAAATTATCAAACCTACTGCATTACCGAATGCTGGACGTCACCGCTTGGAAAATAATTTTTCAGGAAAAATTTAAAATCGAACATAAAAAGAAAAACAAGCACCGCGCACTCGACGACATTCGCGAAAGCATTGCCGAGCTGAAAACTTATCTGCAGTATGTGCGGGTGCCTTAAGTTCCAAGTTTCAATCGCGCGGCCCGTTGTTTTACTAGGCAGCTGTATTTTTTTTTCATTTTTGCAGATAAAAAAGATGATTCGATTTTTTGCAACCAAACTGGCACGCAGGTCAGCATCGATCTTATTTTCTTTTTCGCCATTGCTTCAGGCATATACAGTTCGCTGATCGCATAGGAAATAAAATCAGTTGGATTAAAATTACTTCTTTTTCTATTCAGACTTAACGCAAGTTCTTCAGATTCGCTGGCCATAGCGATGGTTGAATTCAAAAAATCATAGGCCGGTGTCAGCATCACTTTTCCCGATTCAGCCCTTGTTAAAGAAAAATTTTTCAAATGCATGTCTTCGTTGCCCACTAAAAAACTGAAAATGATTCTATCAAAAAGTTTAATCGCTTCAATGGTGGGGAACGAACAAAAGTCCAATACCTCGGCCACTTTTTCCATGCTGGCTTCGTATTTTGTGGTTCGACTTGCACCGATTAATTGGGCGAAATCTTCCTGGGCAATTTTTTTTCCGCGCCCTCGACGATCAAATCTTTTAATGACATATGTTAAACTTTTATCTTGTGAAACAATCAACCCGTGCCAGGGAACTTCAATCCCAGCCAAAGCGGCTAAATGCATGGTCAAATCTTCATTCTGTGGCAACTCGGGGTAATTTGCGGTCTGTGGCTTCATAATAAAAGTCCCGCCCCGCTCGACCAATTCAAATTTGTTTTCTTTGATATTCAGCCTGGCACTAAGTTTGGGCTGGACTCCTTGGATTGAAATTTTCCCCGCCAGTTTCTGAGCCTCTTGATTTTGCTGATCCTGGCTGTAAGGGAAAATCTTAAGCCCTTCAAGCTTTGGATGCAGGAAATGCAAACCAGACTTAGAATAATATTTCTCGTTTTTTTTCAAATCTTCATAAGTCAGAAGGCATTTCATTCAACCACCTCTTGAACGGTGACAGCACCAACCATATCTGCACCCACGGCCAGCAATTGAGAAAAATAGTCACGTCGATCAATTTTTTTTTGCCTTAGTAAAGCTTCAAGTTGTGCCCCTTCGGGCAAAAGTCCTTCGAAAAAAGTTGGGAATGATTCAAAGGAATATTTTTTACCCGTCGGCAAAGTCAAAGACACCGATTGACCTGTATAAGTTGGTTCATAAATTAAAGTGTAACTTTTGATGGACTTATTTTTTTCGTCCACAATTTCCGAAAATAAAGCTGCTTTTTCTTGATGAATAAAAACCCAAGCTTTCCGCATTTTTACTTCCGAACTTTCGCTGGTTTAACATCTTCTATCTGCGGTGCTGAAAAACTAATTTGAATATTTAAAACTTGTAAAATTTTTCTAAGGTTTTCAAACCTGATATTTTCATGGCCATTTTCCAGATCAAAAACAAGTGTCTTACCAACCCCAGCAAGTTCTGCCAGCTCATTCTGAGTCAGCAAAGCATGCTTGCGCATTTTTCGAACAAGTTTAGAAATAGGTCCATGACTGGACTTTTTTACTGACATAGCAGTAATTATCAACTACTTTTCTAAAAAAAACAAGCTATTTATTTTATAAGTGGTCTATTTTACCGTTATTCCAGTAAAATAGACCATGATTTCTTGAATTTATCCACATCTCGACAGCAGAACGACAGAAAATTACAATTTTGTTTGCAAGAACTATCTTAAATCTCGTCAAATCGAATAAAATGCGAGTGCTGCCGGCGCCGAAGTAAATTAAAATTAGTTTAAATTATTGAATGATGTTGATCGCAATATCGTCGATTTGAATAAAAAAAGGCTATTCATAGGATGAATAGCCTTTTTTATCTCGATATCAGTAAGAATAGCTTAATACCGATATAATTCTTGTTTGAACGGACCATCCGTGCTGACGTCCAAATATTTTGCTTGTTTGGCAGAAAGCTTGGTCAGTTTTACGCCGATTTTTTCCAGATGCAAAGTCGCGACTTTTTCGTCCAATTTTTTTGGCAATAAGTAAATGCCGACTTTTTTATACTTTTCACGGTTGGTGAAAAGTTCGATTTGCGCCAGGGTTTGGTTGGTAAAAGATGCCGACATAACAAAACTTGGATGTCCTGTTGCGCAGCCTAAATTTACCAAACGGCCTTTGGCCAATACGATGATCTGATTGCCATTTTTCAAAGTGTGAATGTCCACCTGTGGTTTTACTTCGCGGATTTTGGAATTTTTGTTTAACCAAGCCATATCAATTTCGATATCGAAATGCCCGATATTGCAAACGATGGCGTTGTTTTTCATTTTGCCGAAATGTTTTTCAGTTAAAATATCGCAACAGCCTGTTGCGGTTACAAAAATATCTGCTTCGGATGCGGCTTGTTCCATGGTTACAACTTCGAAACCTTCCATTGCTGCTTGCAATGCGCAGATTGGATCCACTTCGGTAATTAGAACGCGCGCGCCGTATCCTTTGACGGAATGGGCACTGCCTTTGCCGACGTCCCCGTATCCTGCAACAACGACCGTCTTTCCTGCCAGCATCACATCTGTGGCGCGTTTCAAGGCGTCTGTTAAGGATTCGCGGCAACCGTATAAATTGTCGAATTTAGATTTTGTAACTGAATCATTGACGTTGATTGCTGGGATTTTCAATTTTCCTTCTTGGTGCATTTTCACCAAGTTATGAACGCCCGTGGTGGTTTCTTCGGAAACTCCGACAATATTTTTTAACTGCGCTGCATATTTTTTATCGTGCATAATATTGGTTAAGTCGCCGCCATCATCCAAAATAATATCGTAGCCATCTTTACCCCAACCCGCGATCGTCTGTTCGATGCACCAGTTGTATTCTTCTTCGGTTTCGCCTTTCCAAGCGTAAACAGGAATTCCCGCTGCCGCAATCGCAACTGCCGCATGATCTTGAGTCGAAAAAATATTACAAGAAGACCATCGAACTTTGGCACCCAAATGAGTCAGGGTTTCAATCAAGACCGCCGTTTGAATGGTCATATGCAAACATCCGGTGATGCGCGCGCCTTTTAAAGGTTTTGTCTGACCGTATTCTTTGCGCAAGGCCATCAGCCCTGGCATTTCGGTTTCAGCAATCAAAATTTCTTCGCGGCCATAGCGCGCTAGATCTTCGAACACCTTGTTGCTTTCCATTGCAGCCTTACAAACTTTGTAATCCACTTTGGCTTTACCTAAACTTGTTGAGTTTAATTTGATATTTTTTTTCATTTTTTCTTCCTTCGTATTGACTTGAACTGCTCGCATTTTTTTGTCCTTTCAAAAATTAAAGCGTTAAAATTTCATAACCAGTATCCGTAATTAAAACCGTATGTTCAAACTGTGCCGATCTTTTCTTGTCAGTTGTCGTATACCATTTGATGTTTGAATTCGGAATGGAATGTTCGACAAAGTCTTCTGTGCCCAAATTCACCATTGGTTCGACAGTGATGCAATGAAAAGGTTTTAGTTTTTCACCCTTACCCTTTTTGCCAAATGAGGGAACAAAGGGCTCGTCGTGGAATACCCTTCCGACCCCATGCCCGCCGATTTCCTTAACCGTGGACATGCCTTTTCTTATAACGAACTTATTGATTTCAAAACCGATATCGCCCGTTCTGCCATTGGGGGTAATGGCCTCGATGCCCTTCATCATGGCATCATAGGCAACCTGAACCAGATTTTTGGATTCGTCGTCGCAGTTGCCGACAAAAAAGGTTTTCGATGAATCGCCAAAAAAACCATCCATAAACGGAGTCACGTCTATATTAATGATATCGCCGTCTTTTAAAATCTGATCGTTCGGAACGCCATGGCAAACAACTTCGTTGACCGAAGTGCAAATGGATTTTGGAAAACCATGATAACCCAAAGGTGCGCAACGGGCACCTTTGCCCAAAGTATATTCCGAGACAATTTTATCAAGATCGTTGGTGGAAGTGCCAGCCACAACAAATTTTTCTATATAGCGAAGAGTTTCAGCAGCAAGCTGACAAACTCGGCGCATTTTTTTGATTTCTTCGGGGCTTAGGGCACTCATGGAAAGTAGCTTATATCAAAAGGCAAAAAAAAACCCGTTTTTTCAAACGGGTTTTAAATAGTTTTAAAAAGACAAAACTATGACAAATGTTTAGAAACGATTTTAGTCATTTCAAACATGTTCACAACTGCTTTTCCAAAAACTTCTTTTAGTTTTGCATCAGCAACGATGTTTCTGCGATTTTTAGCATCTTGCAGATTGTTCTTTTTGATGTAAGCCCAAAGTTTTTTTACAACTTCAGTGCGTGGGATCGGAGTAGCTCCGATTACGTTTGCTAATTTAGCACTTGGTGTAAGAGCTCTCATGAATGCCGCGTTTGGCTTTCTTTTTCCACCAGCTTTTTTAGCTTTTGCTGCTTTTTTTGGAGCTGCCTTCTTCGTAGCTTTTTTTGCTTTCTTTGCCATTATTCCTCCTAAATTGGTAATTTGGCTTTAAACACATTTGCGATACAGACTAATGGTTAACGACTTTTGTCGGTTTGTCCAAAAAAAAATGAGACCTTTTGCAAATTTAATTTTCGACCGAGAAGTCTTGCATGAACCAAGATTTCCACAAAATCCTCTCTGAAAAACTGAACTTTGCACAAGGGGCGAAAACTGCGCAGTCGAATCTTAGCAATCCGCAGTTTACAAATTCTCCTCTGGAAACACCGATTTTTGGACCTTTCATAGGGGAAATCAGGGTTTTGCGAGTGAAAGGTTGCGGTTTTAA
>JBBQHD010000003.1:0-71776 GCA_038323665.1 Bdellovibrionales bacterium | reverse complement strand
AACTCCACTTTTGGGAATGGAAGTGATTTAAAAAAGGCCAAACAAGGCCTTAAGCTCGCATCAAAAATGCGAACCTAAATTTTTTCTCCGCAAAATTTTGAAACATTGATTTTTTGCCGCCTATCCGCGGATTTGGGTAATAAGAATAGCGTGTAAGCCTAGCCTAAAACAGAACCCTTAAAAGCCACTCAGAAAGTTGAAAGTGTCGATCTTATCGTCATTTCTAAATCACTTTGTAAAATTACCCTGTAAGAAAAATAATGGAAGAAATAATCCCTCACTTGCGCTATTATGCGTACCTGGATCAATCCAAGTTTGCACAAAGGGAAATAAATCCCACATGCTTTGGTAGAGGTATGGAATTATGAAAAAACTTACAACTATAAATTTGTTTTTATTGGGACTTACCTTGAGCAGCCAACATGTTTTTGCTGAATCCAAACCTAAAGAACAAAGAAATACTTGGCGCGTAGAAAAAGTAATACACGATAAAGCTCCTGTTAATACTACAACTCACGTCGATTTTAATACCTTCCCCAATCAAGATCTTCGTATTAATAAAGTCATTTTTGTTAAATCCGACTCAAAAAGAAAAATTGCCATAACTATTCCCAAAGAATTAAATATTTCTCGAATTGAAGATGGCTCCGTTGATAGTTTAAAAACTCATCCTGATTTCCCTCTTTTATTTTTCCAAGGCCAAACTCGCGGTGGAATTAAATCAACCTATACCGAATACTTTATGGGTAGACCCTCAGGAACCGGCGTCAGTTACAAATGGCCTTCGATCACATTCGTCATCGATACTAAGAAAGGCTGCGTGATCTCGTATTATGACAGCAGTACTTCTGAAGATACCTATAAAAAGGCTGCTCGAGCGAATGCAATACAAAGGTTCTACCAAGATAGTTCTGAACAATTTTTTATGAAGATGAATATAGACAGTGTTTATGAAAGTGGTACCAAAAAAACTCCGGACGGCGAACGTCTCGTTCGCTCTGTCTTGCCGGCTCAAAAGGGTGAACATCGTGAAATTTTAATTCGCTCAAGTAAAGATTTAGAAAACCCAGCGGTCTATTATTTTTATAATCAATTACAGAGTTCGCGCCTTGTTGTACCTGGTGTTTTTTATGGATTTGGCCCTAATCCAAATGAAATCTTAACCCGCGAAGGAAAGCAAATTATGCTTGTGGATGCCTTAACGGGCAAAATAAAGTCGCAAATGACTTTTGATAGCGACAACTTCGACAACCCTGAAACTGAATATGTGATCAAGGGCAGTTGGGGGCATGTTGGCTTAGCCAATCCTCCCAAAGGTCAATTTCGAGGTAACCTAAGCGAACTCTTTTACTATGATGTATCCGATTATAAATCTTACCCTCCAAGTGAATTACCCAGCACTTTCTTTTATTCCTTTGAAGCGGATAAAATTGAAAAAAAATTAATAACGAGTGACAGTCCGCATTTTTATCCTGATAGGCAGTTTAATTTACTAAGAGCGACTGGAACTCTGAAATTGCGTGATGTAAGCAGACCGAATCTCCATGCAGATATAGAAAATGTAACTGCGCTTTATGATGAGCGTGGCGAACCTTATCAGGACAACCGGAATCATCTCCTTTACTCCTGTGAGGGAATGTTCGGATCTGGTAATAAACATTGTGATCAATTCCTTATGATTCCTAAGACAGATGGATTACTTATATTTAGCATGAAGGATTTCAAAACAGTCCGATTTCTTCCAAATGTTGTAAATGCAATGCGTATTGTTGGAACCCGTGGAGACGACTCCAACACTATTAGATACGGTTTAACTTTCAACACTATGTCTAGCTTTAGGGCTGCAGATGCTGCCAATGAAACCGATTTATTGCTTAGTCTCGATGGCACTTCGCGCTTAGTAGGAGACGAAGGCCATTAATTGGTATTAGTGAAAATGTGATTGGGACACACCTTTGTGGAATTCAACAAAGGTGTGTCGCGGCAGTATAAAATGCCCGTTGCAGAAGTAGCATCGAAGTAGCAAAAATGGAGCAAACTTTCGAAATGCCGTAACATTTCTTTGCGTTTCAAGCCTTGATTGCGAAATCCGGTTACGTAATTTCAATCACTTAGAATCATTACGTAATGTTAATTTTTTAAAATTCTTCAGAAAATTTTTGGTCGGCGTGGCGGGATTTGAACCCACGACCCCTTGCACCCCAAGCAAGTGCGCTACCAGGCTGCGCTACACGCCGAATTTAGAAAAAACTAAGTTAGGTTTTTAAGGGGTAAAAATCAAACTCTTAATTACGGAGCAAACTCTTTTCTTAAGGCCCGCACGTCTTCCAGAATATTTTCAACCTGTTCATGGGTATTGCCCATTCGTTCGAAAATCTGGCTGAATTGTTTTTCCTTTTTGACTCGCATTCTTAGGTCTTTCATGGCGTTTCTGGCGCCTTCGATGGAAAATCGATCGCGGTATAAAAGCTTGCGAATGATCAGGGCATTTTCGACGTCTTTTTTCGTATACAACCGCTGATTATTAGAAGCTTTCTTAGGCTTTAGAATATCAAATTCGGTTTCCCAAAATCTTAACACATAGGTTTTCAAACCCAGAATGTCAGCGACATCGCCGATTTTAAAACCCATTTGATTTGGAATCGCTTGGATTTCTGCAATTAATTCTTCGTCGCAAAGTGCTGCTGGTAAATTCCACTCGTTTTCAGGCTGTGATTTTTTTAATTCTAAATTGATTTCAATTGGCTCATTCATCGTCGTCTCCTTCTTGGATGTTTTTTATGTCTTCCCCGTTTACCAATGCCTTTAAAACTTGCGAAGGTCTAAAAGTTAAAACTCGTCTTGCCGCAATCGTAATCTGCCCACCCGTTTGCGGATTGCGGCCGATGCGCGGTTTTTTTTCTTTGACCGAAAAATTTCCGAATCCAGAAATTTTCACTTTTTCACCTTTGTGAATTTTTTCTTTCAATAAATTAAAAACTAAATCCACCAAATCGGAAGCTTCCTTTTTTGAAAAACCAATGCGTTCGTAAACCTTGGTCACGATGTCCGCCTTGGTCATGGTTTCTAAACTTTGATTTTGTCCCGGCACCTTTGCCCCCTTAACGAAGTTTAATTTTAAGTTTCTGTTCCACTTGCGCAATGATCTTCCCTTGAAGTTCCGTAATTTCTTGATCCGCCAAGGTCTTACTTGCGGATTGATAAATCACTCGGAACGCCACGGACTTAAATTCTTTGCCAATGCTTTCGCCGGTAAATAAATCCACCACCGAAACTTTTTGAATCACATCTTTGCCACTTTGTTCGATCAACCGACTGACATCACTGACCGGCATTTCCACCGGCATTAAAAAGGCGAAATCCCTTTGCACTTTTGGAAAAGCCGAAATAACTGCAAATTTTCGTTTTCTGGCCATGGCAGTTTTTAAAACCTGAATGTCCATTTCCGCAAAAGCCACCGGCACGCGAATTTTTTCTTTGTCTAAAATCTGAGGATGCATCGACCCCAAAAAGCCAATCACTTGGCCTTCAACTTTCAACATCGCCGATTGCTGAGGATGCAAGACCTTGGATAAATCCGCCGAAAAATCTAATTTTTCCCAGGAAAATCGACTGATTTGAAAGGCTTGCAAAATATTTTCTACAGCTTTTTTAAGTTTAAACACTTGCGGAGTATTTTTATTTTCCCATAAATCCTGCGATAAACCCCAACTGATCAAACCTAAGTTTTGTTTTTCTTTGTATCCAGATTGTTTATCGCTGGCTGTTTGTTTTTCAAAAACCGTTCCGATTTCAAACAACTGTCCTTGTTCATTTTGCTTTCTGAAATTAGACAAAAGATTTTGCTGTAATCCAAAAAACAAAGAACTGCGCAAAATATTCATTTCGCTGTTTAAAGGATTTTTTAAGTAAACAAATTTATCTGCAGAAATTTTTGAATGCTGTTTTTGCAATTGGTCACTGGTGAAAATTAAGTTGAAGGCTTCGAAAAATCCTTCGCCCTGCAAAACTGCCGAACATTTTTTTTCTGCCAAAAATAAATCGCTGTGGGCAATGGGCCAGTTTTCTGTGGGCGCTACGGTTTCCGGAATGTGCTCGTAGCCTTTTAATCGGGTGCATTCTTCGACCAAATCCATTTCCATTTCCAAATCCTGACGGAAACTGGGGGCAAAGACTTTGAAACTTTCTGCTTTCTTATTCGCAGTTACTTCGCAATGAACCTGTTTTAAAAATTTTTCTACTTCAGCTGTTGTAAATTCAATGCCCGATCTTTGTTGCAACAACGGCAAGCGAAGTTCAATTTCTTTCGGTGAAAATTTCCAGTTGGACAGCAACTGCGGATTACCCACAGCATTGCCGCCCGATACTTCGCAAATTAACTGCGTCGCTCGTTGCAACGCCAGCCCTACAGTTGCGGGATCAACCCCGCGACTGAATCGGTAAGCCGAATCCGATTGAATCCCGTGCATGCGCGAAGTTTTTCTGACCGACGCCGCACTAAACAAGGCTGCCTCTAAAAAGATTTTTTTGGTAGAATCACTGACACCCGATTCTTTTCCACCCATAACACCCGCCACACAAAGTGGGCCTTTGCTATCGGTGATTAAAAGTTCCGAGCCTTTTAATTCAATCGTCGAATCATCCAGTAATTTAATTTTTTCACCAGGTTTTGCATCACGAACAATGATTTTGCCGTCGTGAATTTTGGCAAAATCAAAGGCATGCATGGGTTGACCCAATTCCATCATCACATAATTGGTCACATCCACAATATTGTTGATCGAACGCAAGCCCACTTTTTGCAAACGCTGCTGCAGCCATTCGGGCGATGGTTTGACCGAAACATTTTCAATCACTTGTCCACTGTAGATGGGACAGGCCGTAGTATTTTCAACGGCAATCAGTTTATTTTCTGTGCTGACTTTTTTAAGCGGAATATTTTTAATCGATTTTTCAGTTAAACCCGCAATTTCGCGCGCAACACCCAAATGACTTAAACAATCCGCGCGATTGGGGGTGACTTTGATTTCAATAATCGAGTCATCCAATTTCATATACTGTGCAAAAGCTTTTCCAATGGGTGCATCGGTTGGCAGAATTAAAATTCCTTCGGAAGTTTCTTTGAAACCCAATTCTTTTTCCGAACACAACATGCCTTCGCTTTCAGTGCCGCGCACTTTGGCTTTCTGAATAACAAAGTTTCCTGGCAATACAGCACCCGGCAATGCAACGACTACGTTATCACCAGATTTATGATTGGTTGCTCCACAGATAATCGAGCGAATAACTCCGTCCCCGACCTCGACTTGGCACAAAGACAAACGATCGGAATTGGGATGCTGGCCTTTTACGATAATTTTTCCGACGACAACATGGTTAAAATCTTTGGCAGGATCTTCGATGCCTTCGACCTCTAGTCCCGCACGAGTTAACAGCGCCGATAAATCTTCGATTTTATTTTTAAACTGCGACAGATCGACAAAATCTTCCAGCCACTGAAAACTTATTTTCATAAGCCCACGCCCGCAAATTGTTTTAAAAACTGCAAATCATTTTCAGGCAGCAAACGAATATCGGGAATTCCATAGCGAATCATCGCCATTCGCTCCATCCCAAATCCAAAGGCAAAACCCTGCCATTCTTCGGGATCAACACCTGCTTGGGTAAACACATTCGGATGCACCAAACCACTGCCGCCGACTTCGATCCATCCAGAATTTTTGCAAACTGGACAGCCCTTGCCCTTGCACATCGGACAAGTGCAATCGACTTCGGCACTGGGTTCGGTGAAAGGAAAAAAACTGGGACGAAATCGGGTCTGAGTCTGCGCACCAAAAAATTCGCGCATAAAAAAACTGATCGTGCCTTTTAGATCGCCCATCGAAGCTTTTTTCCCGATATAAACACATTCGAATTGATGAAAATGCGGCAAATGCGAAACATCGCTGTCGACGCGAAAGACTGGACCAGTGCTGATAATTTTTAAGGGAAAAACTTTTCTTTCAATGGCTCGCGCCCAAATGGGGCTGGTGTGGGTGCGCAGGACTGCGCCTTCGACAAAAAAAGTATCCTGCATATCGCGGGCTGGATGATCAGCAGGAATATTTAAGGCTTCGAAATTGTATTGTTCTTTTTCAATCAAGGGGCCGAGTTCTAAACTGTAGCCAAGGCGGCTCATGATTTCGAACATATCGCGAATGGTTTTTTGCACGGGATGGGGCGCGCCGATATCGGAACCTGCAGCCGGCAAAGTCAGATCGATTTTGTCGGTTTCTAATTTTTTGGACAGTTCATTTTCAGCTAAACTGGATTCAACCCCAGCATAAACAAGTTCAAGTTTTTGTTTTACTTCGTTGATTTTCTTACCAAACAGCGGTTTTTCCTGAGGTCCCAAGCCCGCCATTTTTTTCATTTCTTCGGTCAGTTTTCCCTGTTTGCCAAGGTAGTTCACCTTTTGCTGATACAGGTCCTGTGAATTTTTTGCCTGAGCAAAGGCGGTTTCGGCCTCGATTTGCAATAGATCGAGAGTTTTTTCCATGGCTTGTAAAGACATAAACTAAGACTTTCATGTTCAGGGCTTTCGATCAATGATTTCAATGACTTCTGTTACTTTGACGCATATTACTCATGCGTGGCACATAAGAATGAAACCAATTGGTCAGCAAGCACGTCCGGTCGCAGACAGGGACGCTATCATCAAAAACCCGTCAAAGTCTTCACCGGTGGTGAACTTTACGAGCGCATTGATTCACTTTTTTATTTTCATGGATTTCAAAAATACCCCAATGAAAAGCTAAAAAAGTTTGCACAATTTTACGAACTGCTGATGCGAGAACAAAATAACGTGAACCTGACCCGTCTTTTGAATTTAACCGATGTGGTTTTGAAACATTTTATTGATTCGCTGATGGTGCGAAACTTAATCGATATTCCTTCGCCACTTTTGGATGTCGGAACCGGCCCCGGCTTTCCCGGGATTCCACTGGCGATCGACAATCCAGAATTGCAAATATTTTTGGCAGAAGGCGTGCAAAAACGCGTGGCATTTTTAAAACAGGCCCGCGAAGAACTGTCGCTGCCCAATATCCCGATTTTCGGAAAAAACATTTCGCCTTATTTTTACTATCCCGTTCGCAGCGTGATCACCCGAGCGGTCGAAGATATTTCCAATACCTTGAACAATGTGACTTCCTGTTTAGAACTGGGCGGTCTGGTGATTTTCATGAAAGGCCCCGGGGTTGATCCCGAATTAAAGTCGGCAAAAGAAAACAAATATTTTAAATTAAAAAAAGACATTGCTTACGAAATTCCCAAAACTTCCCACAAACGACGTCTTGTGGTGTTTGAAAAAATCAAACATCCTCCGCTGGCGAACGAAGAAGACAAAGATTTCAAACTGCTGGAGGACGCATGATCATTACATCGAAACAAAACCCTAATTTTAAAAAATGGAAAGATCTATTAAGTTCCCGCGGCATCCGTGAACACGGCGCATGTCTAGTCAGCGGTGTAAAAATCTTAAAAGAAATTTCAGAAAAAAACCCTAGCGCCATTCAATATCAACTGACGCGAAAATTAGACGATGCCAGCCTTAGCACTTTGCAATTTGAAACCGATGAATTGGCCGCAGAACTGTTCGAAGAATTAAATGTTCTAGGTGTGCGATCCAGCCTTGCCGTCGTAAAAGTTTCTGAAATCGAAAAACACGAAATCCTAACCCCCGTCGGAGTCGAATTAATCCTGCCCGTAGGCGATCCAAAAAACTTAGGCGCCATCGTGAGATCGGCTGTCGCCTTTGGAGTCAAAAAAATCTGGTTAACCGAAGAAGCCTGCAATCCCTTTTTACCGCAAAGTATTAAAGCCAGCAGCGGCGAAGTTTTCAATATGCAGTTTTTCAAAACTGCTTCCTTGAAAAACTTGGCGTCGAAAAATTTAAAAAACCTGCATTGTCTGGATTCTTCGGGCGTTGAATTATCAAAAGCAAAATTTCCCAAAGATTTGTTTCTGTTGGTCGGCGAAGAAGGCCCAGGCATTTCCGAAAGTATTTTGGAATCAGCGCAAGCCCTTCGAATTCCCACGCAAAAAGTCGAATCATTGAATGCCAGCATTGCTGCATCGATTGCACTTTATGAGATGAGTCGGAAATAAACACTGGTTTCATAATGCAGTTCAAGTCTAAGCTTGAAAACTTTTACAGAACTGGGCGAGGCCTCCTGCCTGATGAGGGCTGCACGCCCTCATACTCCCTGTTCGGTCGGCCTTCCGGACCGATCCGATTCTGTTTTGGGTTTTTCTTCCAATCTTATCCTGTATTCCAATCCCTATTCATCCATTCAATGATTTCTACTTCTAAGAGATTCTTTGCAAAGTAGTTTCGGATATTTAAAAACTCTCTTTTCGAAGTCAATATTCTTGTCCAAGGCAGTTTAAGCCATAATTTATCTGATAATTTAAATAAAGCTGAAATGGCAGAGCTTAATCCCCTAATAAATTTATGATAATTTTCTCTTGAAGATACCTTAATAAGTAAATGCAGATGATTCGAGTGAATAACAAAATCTTTCAGCTCGATTCCGTGCCTTTGCCCCATTCGAGCTATAGCCAAGTGAATTCCAGATTTTTTAGATAAAAATACTTTAAAATTAGCTTTTAAAACTAAATGCATTGGTTTTGACATAGACAAGGGTCTTTTTTCTTTGCGTTTACCAACTGGGTTTAAATCTCCACCAAAGGAAACTCCTTCATGCCATTTTCTGGGAATCAGTTCTTGCTGTGATTTGCGTTTCATGCTTTTCCTTCCTGAATAAAATTTAAAAAATAACAAATTAGATATACCACCACTTCTTTAAATCAATTTTTTGCAATTTTAGGAATTAAAATTGCCGTCAGAAAACTTACATTTAAACGCTCTAGATAGCTTTGCCCCGATGAGATCTAAAGTTTTTTGAAAGAACAATGGCAAATAGATAATTAATTAAACTACGGGCATTTAAACGCATCAAAAAGCTGTCAATGATAATTAAAATTATTTATTATTTAAATGCGCTGCTTATTAAAAAAGTGGGCAGAAAAATAAAACGCTATAACGAGGTGGCAGGATGTACGTATCCACTGTTAGACGAAATGTTAAAAATCCTGCTGTTCTCGCAAAGTTTATAGCAGACGTAACGCGTGATATGATGCTGCACTTACCGCCAAACTTATTTCACAGATAGCTCGCGCCCCAGGCTTTCGGTTATTATCTTCCACATCTGCTTACGGCGGAATGTTTGTATTTATGGTGCTAGAAAAATTATGACAATACGCTTAGTAATTCTTCTTCGCAAAAAGGCAATAGACTTTATTGTATTCCCCCAAATCAAAATTCGTTCGTTGCAAAACCAATTCTTGTTTGGCAGTCGAACGCAGTCGGAAAATACTTAAATTTATCATCTTACCCGTGGCATCGCGTTCCAATACTTGTTTAACTATCGTATCAGCGGTTTCCAGATCTTGTCCTTGCGCTGAAAAAGTATCTCCTTCGAAAAAAAGTTTTTTCTTCATCTTCTTAATAGCCTGCTGGGCTTCCTCTCGATTTATATCCAACAAGTAATCCGCAGGATAGGACAAGGGCAACGATTCAATGACAAAAGGAATATCGGCCGTGTCTTCAAAAACATACAAGGCACTTGCAGAATATTTTTCTTCCGCGGTTTTAGTTTCATTGTTCACCACCAGATACATACAATCACCCGTATACAATCCAGGAATTGGCTTTTTTAAAATCGCAGAAGATTCAAAAGCCTGTTGATAGCTATGTTTTTCGCTGACAAACGTTTTGTTATCAGCTGCAGCAGCATAACTTTTTGGAAATACCAAAAGCATTAATGTAAAAAATAATTTCATTTACTACCCCCCCGGATGGGGAAGATTTATCAAAACTTGTTCGTAAATGGCAATGAAAAATGAAACTATTTCTTAAGTTTTAAAAACAAGAAATCAAACCAAGATCCTTAGGAATCTTTTCATTCCACAAACTTAAAATAAATCCACCGCCCCCACTTCCCGTGGGTTTGACGGCCAATGCTCCATGATTTTTTAACAACTGAATATGTTCTGCAACGGCGCCCTGACTTAATCCCCATTGATCAAAACAAATACAGGCTGAATTTATGGATTGAATAAGTTTTTGTAATGATGCTTCAGAAAAAGTTTCAGATAAACTTTCCTCGGCAAGGTTTGCGGCATTTTGCATTTTCTGATCTAAATTATTAGCCAAGTGCGCATCCACATCGAAAATCTTTTTAACTTGTTTGATACAATCCGCAGTCAATCCTTTTTGCCCTGAATAGGAAATCGCAAGTTTTGGTTGCCATTTCATCTGCAGAAAATCCCTGCGTCCACTGCGAGTAAAAATCAACGGGCGACCCGCAAGCATAACTGAAATATCCACCCCACTGCTTTCGCCGTGAAATAGATTTTCCAAATTGCGCGCGAAATCGGACAGTTGTTCCGCACTAATCCAATTTTGGTTTTCACAAACTTTGGCCATCAAAACACAAAACGAAGCCGATGCACCAAGTCCTGCGCCCAACGGAATATCATTGGTGATAAGAACTGTGCCCACCAATTCATTGCGATTGATTTTTAATTGATCGCAAATTTTATCTAAAACACCCCAGAAAAGTAACTCTAATTCTCGGCCAAATTTGCCATCTAGCTGCAAAGACAAGGACTTTTCATTTTCAAAAACTTCTAATTTCATTTGCAGGGAATTTAAGGGGAACACAAGCGCAGAACTGCCGCGCAGAACAGCGTGTTCGCCCGCTAAGATCCATTTTCCGCCACAACTTTGTGAAAACTTTTTTAAACTTATCAAGTTTAACCCGAGCGAATGATCTGATATTTTTTTCCGAATTTTTCTTGAAAATCACTGACCATCATGCTTTGGTTTTTTCGGTAAATCAGATGGATATTCGGTCCCGCATCCATGGTGACCAAGGGACCGTCTTTTAAATTCATCCATTGTTTTTTTAAATATTGCAGAACTTCCAAGGTTTCTTTGGTTTTATAACTAAAAGCTTCTTTGCAAGTTTCAAACAGCGTGTGCATGTCTTCAAATTCGCTGTAAATAATCTGATAAGCACGCGCCCAATCTTGTTCTGACAGCGGGGCGGTAATAATTTTAGTTAAATACCTGGCGCGTTCGATCGCACGATCCGGCCGATTTTCATACTGCGGGCTGGAAGTCACCATTTTGTGAGCTTGCGAAGATGAAATTTTTTTCTTAGCCTTGGAAACCACGACTGCAAAATGCATCAGGTCCGGCCACGGAGATATTATTTCTTCAGCCCCATCATCATTCCACAGTGCCCATTTAAAAAAAGATCGACAGGACGAGCCCGAGCCCAAGCGACTTAGTTTCGACATTTCTTCCAAAGACAAAGTTTTTTGAAAAGCCTGCAACGCGGCCTGGGTCAGTGCCGCAAAACTTGAAGCGGAACTGGCCAAACCACAGTCCGAAGGAAAATTATTGGCTGAATAGATATCCCATTTATTTTCATCACCAAATTTTTTTTGTAAAACTTCGAAAAAACTTAAAAATTTTCGTTGTGCACTTTCATCTAAATTTAACAGCTGCCATTCGTTTTCCTTCAAAGGCTTCCAATTATTGATATTGGAATTGCTATTTTTTTGCAGAACCACTTTGGTTTTTAAATAATCCAGACGCATAGAAATCGAGGGATTCGCAGGAAGATTATCGACCTGCGAGGATTTTCCCATATACTTGATCAAAGCAATATTTGCGCATGCCTCGGCTGAAAACTGATCCATCCCCTATTTTTGACAGAAATAATCCGCAAAGACACTAATAAAATTCCAGTTTTCGCTGCCGTAAATAGGATTGCAAAACCGAAATCTGCGATTTTTCTACGAAGGCACAGACAAAATCGGCCCCCATCGCCCCACAGCCCTTGGCGGATAAAACCCCGCCGACTTTTTTTAACTCAAGAATCAAGTCAGCACTTTCGGGCAATAAAAAACCCAAGTTTTCAAGTTCGGCTTGGAAGTTTGCAATTTCTAAATTCCACATTGCAAAATTGGCTTGCTTCCATGATTGCTGCAACTGAGTCAAAGAAAGTCGCGCAAATAAATCTTTGTTCGAGCGCACATTTAAACTTTGTAAATGAGTATGGGTTGGGACTTTAAACCCAGTGCGAATTAAAATAAAATCCCCTTGCAGAAAAGGCCAATCGGCCAATTCAATTTGCTGGCGTTCGGGATAATACCAAACAAAATTGCGCTTTTTTTCTTGCAAGGGAATGGTCTGCGCACAAAGATCCGCCCCACTGGGCGCAGTGCCGATGCCATCCCAGGCTGCGGCACGATAATCTGCCAGCAATGCCGACAAAGAAAGGGTCGGATTTATTTTTTTATACAATCCCAGAAACTGTGCCGTCGATGCGCCCAAGCCACCGGCCCCTTTATAGGGATCGATAAAACTAATTTCTTGTCCATAAAATTTCTGTTTGTGCGTGCTAAAATATTTTTCAGCAGGGCTTCCCTTAGGAATTCCCACCAGTTTTCCTTCGCCAAAAATTTTTTTCGAATCCATTTTAAAACAGGGACTGCCTAAATAAAGCAAACACGGCGATCCACCGAGCACAGCGTATTCGCCAACTAAAAAACTTTTGCTGGGAATTTCAATTAAGAGCATTGCTGCGAAGTTCGGCCAGTGCTTCCACGGCCTGTGCCATGGACACTCGTTTTTTTAAAACCAAAATTTCTTCTAATTTTCTTGTGACGGAAAGAATTTCCGCTTCGGCAGCACCAGCGCCCATGGCCAGATTTTTTAAATGTAATTTCATATGACCTTCGATAATGCCGACTGTGGTTAAAGCTCGCAAGGCACCTAAATTTTGCACCAAACCTACTGCCGAGCAAATTCGGGACAGCTTAGATGCCGAATCGATTTCCAACATCTGCAAAGCAATTTTTGCGGTTGGATGCAGGGTTGTTACCCCGCCCACGGTTCCAACCACCAAGGGACCTTCAAATTTTCCAATCAATTCGCCATTTTTATATTTCCATACCGACAGCGAACGATACTGACCATCTTTGCATGCATAGGCATGCAAACCTGCTTCGACGGCGCGCCAATCATTTCCAGTGGCAATCAAAATAGGATCAATGCCGTTTAAGATTCCTTTGTTATTGGTGGCGGCTCGGTAAGGATCTTGCCATGCAAACAGCGAGGCTTCTTCGATGCGTTCGCCCAAATCGGCATCGATTTTCAGTCGCACTTCGGAACAAGTTAATTTTGTATCCACTAGATTGGACAGAATGCAGATGCCGACTTTTTCACCGGTTAATTCTTGCAGCGGAGCTTTTAAATATTCACAGGCTTGGTTGATAATATTAGCTCCCATGGCATCACAGGGATCCATCAGCAAATGGACCACAGCCATAGATTGGTGTTCAAAACCACGGGAAACTTTGCGAACTTGAATGTCATGCAGTCCCCCACCGCGGCGGACTAGGCCCGAGGCAACTTCAAAGTTTACTTTTTCAATTAAACTTTTTTTATTTAATTCAATCAGTGCGCAAAAAGATTTGAAATCGCGGATTTTTGGAAATTGAATTTGTCCAATGATCAAATTGCCCTTGGTCGATGTGGTGATTTCGCCATTTTCGCGAATCCATTTTGCGGTTTTACTGGCCGCTGCAATGATCGAAGTTTCTTCGACCGCCATGGGAATTAAATGTTCCACGCCGTCAATTTTAAAATTGGTGGCAATGCCCAAAGGCAATTGAAACCAACCAATCACATTTTCAATAAATTTTTCTGCCAAATTTAAATTTTGAACGCCGCCATTTTTTAAATATTCGATTTCTTGCAAAGTTAAAGCGCCGACACTTTTTAAGGCGGCCCATCGTTCGTCTTGGCTGAGTTTGGAAAATCCTTTAAAAACCGATTCTATTTTTTTCGCCACGAAAATTCCCCTTGGTCCTTAAGTTCATCACAATTGCTGTGTCCCATGCAAAAAAGAACTGTTTTCAATTCGTTTTCCCACTGTAAATACATTTGTTGCAAATTATCCTGTGATTTATCAGGTGATTGAGTGACAGCCTGCAGCCAGGGTCGAGCCATTCCCACCATCTGCGCGCCCAAAACCAGACATTTTGCAATGTCGATGCTATTGCGAATTCCACCCGAGGCCCAAACGGCTGATTTCAACCCAGCTTTTTTTGCATTCAACAAGGATTCGACCGTGGTAAAACCCCAATCCGAAAAATTTTCCCAAATTGCTGTACGAGAATCCGCAATGTCCAATCGTAAACCTTCGATACGGCCCCAATGAGTCCCGCCCAAACCGCTGACATCAACAGCCGCCACGCCGATTTCATTAAGCCGTTGTAAAGTTTTAACCGAAAAACCCTGCCCGACTTCTTTGATCACCACCGGCACCGGAGAATCTTTCACAAATTTTTCAAGCGATGCCCAAGAATTTTTAAACTGTGCTGAACTTTCTTTTTGAAAAACTTCCTGCAGCGGATTGGTGTGCACAAAAAATCCCGCAGCCTGCAATGAATCCATCAATTTATAAATTTCTGCAGGCTTATGAGTGATGATTTCGCTGATTCCCAAATTTCCGAACAGCACTGCGCGTGGTGCTTCGGCCCGCAATTTTTTCCATTCAGAATGCGCCGCCGAATCCGTAAGTTCTTTGCGCTGCGAACCGATACCCATTAAAATATTTTTTTCCTGAGCAAATACCGCCAAATTTCTATTAATAGCAAAAGCTTCGTTATGCCCAGCGGTCATCGAAGAAATAAAAAATGGAGCTGCAAAAGAAAATTTTTGCTGGCCCAAACGAACGTCGGTTTTTAAATGAATGTCTGAGAAATTTAAATCTGGAAGTGCTTCGTGATGCAGAAGGATTTGGTCAAAACCTGCGTTGACCGAGCTTTGTGATTTAGAATCCAAAGCCCATTGAATATGATCTTGTTTACGTTTTTGAAACTCATCCACTTACTACTGCATAGCAAATTGGCACAAAGAAGAAAAGCCTGCAGCGTCTTTGACAGCAATTTCTGCCAAATTCTTGCGGTTTAATTCCACACCAGCTTTGATCAAGCCACCAATCAAACGACTGTAGGTGGTTCCATTCAATCTTGCTGCCGCATTAATGCGTTGGTTCCACAGGGCGCGGAATTCGCGTTTTTTAACTTTGCGATCGCGGTACATATAGGCCATTGCACGGTCATTTTTTTCCGTTGCATGGGTGAAAGCTCTGGATCCCGCGCTGTAAAAACCTTTGGTTCTTTTTAAGACTTTTTTATGGCGCGCTCTGTTTGTTTTCCCGGATTTTACTCGTGGCATGTTCTATTTTCCTTTAAATAATCTTTATAATAACAATGTTCTGCTGGTCTGATACATATTCGCGTCGTCGACAAAAATAACCGCGCCCAAATGACGTTTGCGTTTTGAACTCATGTGTCCGTTCAAATGTCGCACGCCGCACTGTTTGCGTTTTACTTTTCCACTTTTGGTAACTCTCATGCGTTTTTTTGCGCCCGAGTGTGTTTTCAGTTTCATCAAAGTTCCCCTATCAAAAGAGTCAAAATGTAGAAAATCTAAGGCCGAAAGGCAAGGAATTAGTTTTTCTTATTCAGTTATTCTTGGTTTATTGATCGCTTCTTCTTTAGCCGCAGGTTGAGCAGCAGCTTTTTCACGCACTTTTGCTGGATCGGGGGCAATAATCAAAAACATATTTTTACCCTCCATCTTAGCAGGTGTTTCGATCATGCCGATTTCTTTCACATATTCGACGGCCTTTTTCATCATAGCCATCCCAATTTCTTGGTGAGCCATTTCCCGGCCCATAAAGCGCATGTTGAGTTTGACCTTGTCGCCTTCTTCCAAAAAGCGCTTTGCATGGCGCATTTTGGTTTCAAAATCATGCACATCAGTGCGGGGTCGGATCTGGATTTCTTTCACCGTGACGATCACTTGTTTTTTACGAGTGGCGCCGGCTTTTTTCTTATTTTCATATTTCCACTTGCCGTAATCCATAATTCGACAAGTCGGCGGAGTCGCAGTCGGAGCAATTTCCAATAGATCTAAACCGCGGTCTTCGGCCATGCGAAGGGCTTCGGGAACAGTCATGACCCCAAGCATAGTGCCTTCTTCGTCAATGACTCGGATTTGGGCTGCCCGGATTTCGCGGTTTACGCGTAAGCCATCTTTGCCGCCATCTTTTTTCTTGAAACCGCCTCTAAAATCTTTTCGATCTAGATTAATGAGAAACCTCCTTAGGTATCTTTAAATTCTTTAAACGAACTTCATTTAAAATCCAATGTTTAAATTCTTCACCATTGGTGAAGTTTTTCTGACTGCCGTCTTGTAAGCGCACAGTGACCGTGCCTTTTTCGGCTTCTTGATCGCCCATGACCACCATCAGGGGGATCTTGGCCAGCTGAGCGGTGCGGATTTTTGCTCCCAATTTTTCTGAACGCGCATCGAATTCCGTGCGAATTCCCGCCTTTTTCAAATCTGCTTGCAAACTTTCGCAAGCAGCATTGACCCTGTCGGTGATATTCAAAATTCTGACCTGCACTGGCGATAACCACAAAGGCAAATGGCCTGCTGTATGCTCGAGGTAAACTCCGATAAATCTTTCGATCGATCCCAGGATTGCTCGATGAAGCATCACGGGCCGGTGCTCCTTATTGTCTTCGCCCACGTATTTTAAGGCGAAATTATCGGGCTGAATATAATCCACCTGCAAAGTTCCCAATTGCCAGGGGCGTTTCAAGGCATCGACAAACATAATGTCGGCTTTGGGGCCATAGAAAGCTCCGTCACCAGGATTGATTTTATAGGGCAAATTCATTTTTTTTAAGCCTTCGAATAAGGCGGCTTCGGATTTATCCCAGGTTTCATCGCTGCCCATGCGTTTTTCAGGCCGAGTCGAGATATAAATAATGTATTCATCCATGCCCAAAGTTTTATAAACTCGGGTCAGCAAGCTCATAAAAGATTCAATTTCTTTTTGCAGTTGATCAACGGTGCAGAAAATATGGCCGTCATCTTGGCAAAAAGTTCGCACCCGAGTCAGGCCATGCATGGCGCCCGATTTTTCATAACGGTGCAAACGCCCGAAATCGGCCATGCGAATGGGTAAATCTCGGTAAGAATGGTGATCTGAATTATAAATCAAACAATGCGAAGGACAGTTCATCGGTTTGGTTGCAAATTCGCGCTTATCAATTTCGGAAAAATACATATTTTCTTTGTAATTGGCGATGTGTCCCGAAGTGACAAATAATTCCGTATCAAAAATCTGCGGGGTGATCACTTCCTGATAATCGTATTCCATATAAAGTTCGCGCATAAAATTTTGCAGTTGATTGTAAATCACTGAACCTTTGCCGGTAAAAAATGGAGCACCCGGAGATAATTCGTTGAAAACAAACAAACCCAATTCTTTGCCCAGTTTTCGGTGATCGCGTTTTTGTGCTTCTTCTAAATTTTTTAAATGTTCTTCCAGTGCGGCCTTCGAAGAAAATGCGGTGGCATACACTCGTTGCAACATTGGGTTTTTTTCGTCTCCGCGCCAGTAAGCACCGGCAACACTGAGCAATTTGAATGCTTTGATTTGCCCTGTGCGCTGAATATGCGGACCTTTGCACAGATCGAACCACTCGTCGCCGTTGTGATAAATGCCGACAGTGTCGTCTTTTAAATTTTCAATCAATTCGACTTTGAAGCGTTCGCCCATGGCTTTGAATTTGCTGATGGCTTCGGATTTTTTCCAGTCTTCTTTGCGAATCGGTAAATCTTTGTGGATGATTTCGCTCATCTTTTTTTCGATTTGGGCGAAATGTTCTTCGGTAAAAGTAAATGGAGAATCGAAATCGTAATAAAATCCATTGTCGATCACGGGGCCGATGGTGACTTTGACTTCGGGCCAAATACTTTGCACGGCCTGTGCTAAAACGTGAGCAGTGGAATGTCGGATGACTTCGTCAGCATCAGGACTTTTTGTGGTGATCAATTCAATTTTGTCGCCATCATTTAATTTTTGCCGAAGATCCAGGATTTCTTGGTTGCCATTTCGGCGCACACCAAGAGTGTCTTGGGCTAAACGTGAGCCAATACTGGCGGCCACTTCAAGCGCAGAGGGATTGTGGTCAAACTCTTTGACCGATTGATCAGGCAGAACAATTTTAATCACAAGCAGATTCCGTATAACATTAGCTTCTTTATAGCTGATGTGGGCTTAGTTTGCCAAACCCAATTCTAATCCTAACTGATGGGCGCAGACATTTATGGGGTAAGCCGGTTATTGCGGCTTGATTCCCAATTCAAACACAATGCGAGCACTGTCTGCGCCGAACCTCTTTTCGAAGATTCACAAAGAAAATCCAAGCCCCAACAACTTACAAAGGCAGGCCGGCAACAAACCCAAAGCGATCTCGCTATATATCGGTTTCGCTTATGGAAAACTTGTTTGGCCGCGGGACCGGGGCTGCTGCCGGTTCGTGGATCCCGGCACGCGGAAAAAATACGGGCCTTGTTACCAAATTCAATTTGATCATGTTTACCCGTTTCGGCAGTTGGGCGATCACTCGGTGGAAAATTTGCGGCTGCTTTGTGTGGGAAGCTGACGTGAATATAAAACTGCGTCGTTCGTTTTGGGATCGCATCTTGCGTTAATAAATTAAAATTATTGACGAGTTTTCTGAGTGATTAAATACGCCTAATTTAAATTATTTCTGACTGGGAAGATGTTTTTTCTAATTTTTCATAAGCTTTCGTTGGTGGTCCAATTCGTGCGTTTAGACTGAAGTTTAATTTGCGCATTCGCGATCTGAGGAAACCTGAAAATTGCATTTTTAAAACCTGTGATAAGTTTTTTCTACTTCTTAAATCGAAGTAGAAATGAGGATGTGTGCTGGATGAGTATGATTACTCGAAGGAAGTTCAGTTAGAGTTTTGGCCTGTCGATCGTGAAGTTGGGAATACTGGGCGTGCAAGTATTTCGACAGAGGAGAAGCTGCTTGAAGTAGGAAATTCTTCAAGCAAAAGCAGCTCGCGCGAAAAGAAATTCTTTGCGGAAATGATGCCCTTCGCGGAAACAGAATTTTTTGTTGAAAATAAATCCTTTGCTGAAGCGAAACCTTTGTCGAAAGACGAAGCTATCAAATTCCTGGATAACAGCGCACTTGTCGCTGAAATCAGGAACGCTGCAAAAAACGAACAGGATCTAACCTTGCAAGTGATCGAGCTGATTGCTGAAATCAACCTAAGAAAGATTTTTCTAAAACTTGGCTTTAGTTCATTATTTGATTTTGTAACCAAAGATTTGGGATATGAACCGTCTTCGGCCATGCGCAGAATCCAGGCAGCTCGTGCGATTTCTGAAATTCCTGAGTTAAGGGAAAAAATTGCGGATAAGTCTTTAAGCTTATCGGTTGTCTCGCAAGGTCAGAATTTCTTAAATAAAAAAGCCAGTGATTCTGGCAAGAAGATCTCGATTGCGGAAAAAACCGAGCTTTTTAAAAAACTGGAAAATAAATCCACCCGCGAAGCCGAGAAAGAATTATTTAAACTTGCACCCGAGCTTTGTTTAAAATTCAAGGAACAAGAAAAAGTCCTATCTGAAAATTTAACGGAACTTCGTTTTGTAATAGATTCCGAGACCAAAGAAAAAATGGATGAACTGAAACTTTGGATGTCGCACCAAAACCCCGATATGACCCAGGGTCAGTTTTTTAAAGTAATGGTTGAAAAACTACATGCGCAGTTAGCTAAAAAGAAATCGGTTCAAGATAGTTGCGCCCAAGATAAATCCATTAAAGATAAATCTCCGCAAAAGAAATCCAACCAAGTTAAATCGAATGATGCTTCTCAAGTCGAACAGGATGCGAGCATTACCTGCGCCGAACCTCTTTCCAAAAATCCAAAAGAAAACCCAAGTCCCATCGCCGCGCAAAGACACGCCCAAAATAAACCCGGCCAAAAGCGATCTCGCTATGTCTCGGCTTCGGTAAAAAAGCTGGTTTGGTAACGCGACCAAGGTTGCTGTCAGTTTATCGATCCCGACACTCAGAAAAAATGTGAATCTCGTTACCAAATTCAATTCGACCACGTCCAAGCGTTTCGACATCTGGGTGAAAACTCGGTGGAAAATTTGCGCTTGCTTTGCGGGAAGCACAACCGAGATCGTGATTAAGTGGCTACACCATAATAAATAATTTACCGCTGAATATTTAACAGATCGTAGATACGTTGCTCCGTGATTCAATACGTTTAATTCCGTTCAGTTAAGGGATTTAACTTACAAGTCAGAATTAAATTAATTTTAAATTTACAAGTAAAGGGCCCAAATCCGATAGGGCGTTTTCCGCAAATACCTCAACGAAGCGGGACGCGTCCGCCGTATTCGGCGGTCGTTGGAGGGCAGGAGCCCGCGTTTTGTGTAAAGCGCCCTGTCGGATTTGGGCCCTTTACTTGTAAATTTAAAATTAATTTAATTCTGACTTGTAATTTAAATCCCTTAACTGAACGGAATTATTAATACGTAACGTGATGATTCAAAGCTTCTTGTATCCGCGGATCCTTAATTGGAATCAGCGAGTGCTTGCTTAAGAAAGTTCCCAAGGTCCATAGGAAAATTCCGGCGAACAGTGCCCAGATTCCCACTTCCCAAAGGCCGAAAGTCATTTGGCCTTCGAAGAAATTTGGGTAAACCATCCACCAAATATCTACGTATTGCATCACTAAGATTAAACATGAAACCAAGATGACGTGATTTTCGTTTCGTTTTAATCCGCGCGGTAACAGCGCCACAAAGGGCACAATAAATCGGAAGATCAACAGTCCTAAAGACACGGCCATCCAGCCGCCTTGCGAACGCATAATATAATATTCGGTTTCTTCGGGAATGTTTGCATACCAGATCAACATAAATTGTGAAAAGGCGATATAGGCCCAGAAAACTGTAAAGGCTTTCATAAATTTCGCCACATCGTGCATATGTTCGTCGGTGATATAACCTGCCACTAAACCCGAGCGCTTGAAGTAAACTAGGATCAAAGCAATTACAGCCAGCGATGCTTGAAACAAACCTGAAAAACAATAAATTCCAAAAATGGTGCTGTACCATGAGGGCTGTAAGCTCATTAAAAGATCGACGCTGAAAAGCGAAAACGACAGCCCGAAAAATAAAATAAAACCAATCGAAACTGGCACATTTTTCGTTGTGTGTTCTTCGTTGCCATCCACATCTTGTTTGACGGAATGACCGACGATGAGTTTTTTAAATAAAAACCAGCCGCCGCAAAAAATAATTAAGCGGATGACAAAGGCTGTTGGATTTAAATAGGCGTGTTTTGCCACAACTACGGGGTCAGTTACATTGGGGTCGGCCCAAGGATACAATCGACTAAAACCGAATAATAAAACCAACCCACCAATAAAAATTAATGGAATAAATGCGGCCATTCCTTCCGAAAGTCTGCGTATAGTGACCGACCAACCAGCGTTCGTCACATGTTGAAGCGCGGTAAAAAATAACCCGCCCAAACCCAAACAACTAAAAAAGAAAAATGCATTTAAATAAGCTGGCCACATACGTTCTTGATTGCGCATTAAACCGATCACAAAAGTCAGCAAACCGATGGCCATCAATCCGAATGCAAGCGTGCGCCACTTTTGCGTCATTTCAAATTTTCCAAGATGCAGCTGTTTCGATTGTTGGCTCATAATTGTCCTCTACTTTTCTGAATTTTTTTGCAGATTGCGAACATAGTTAATCACCTGCCAGCGGTATTCCTGCGGAACATGCGAAGCATAGGGTCCCATCACACCCTGGCCCATGGTCACGATGTGATAAATTCCACCGTCACTCATTTTGCGGATTTTTTCTGACAACAAACTAGGTGGTTTTAAATTCATTTTTTCGCCCACACTGGTGTGTTCGCCGCCTTCGCCTTTGAATCCGTGGCAAACGGCGCAGTTGGTTTCAAAATACTTTTCTCCTACTTTTAAAACGGCTTCGCTTTCATTTCCTGACAAAGGATTTTTATTTTCCTTAGCCGCTTTTTCGGCATTGGTGCCGTAAGCATAGGGTTTGAAACCGACTGGAACCGTATTATCTGGTGGAACCCGCATGCCGATTTTATTCGGAGCATGTTCATCCAAAGTTTGCGGTTTAATCGCAGGTGTTATCATAAAATCTTGGATCAATTCGATATTGGGTTGATCATGTGTGCCATCGGTGCAACCGATCAAACCTGCCGACAATCCCAACGCTGCAGTGAAAAGAAAAATATTTTTCATTTCAATACTCCGAAACTTTCTTAACTTCCAAGGCACCTACCTGCCGAAGAAGATTTTCTGCTTGTTCTGCATTGAAAGATTTGTCGCTGGTAGGAATAAACAAAGCAAATTTATGCGACGACAAATCGGGATCAATAATCGGAGGATTGAGTTTTGGAATTCGACAGAACCAAGCCAAGGCCACAACGGAACTTAAGGCTCCGAATAAAATCGTCAATTCAAAGACGATGGGAATAAATGCAGGCAAACTGACATAGGGTTTACCTCCGACATTTATGGGCCAATCATAAGCCGAAGTCCAAATGGTGATAAAAAGCCCTGTGAACATTCCGACTAAACCGCCAACAAAAGTAACGTAGGGAATGCACGAACGTGGGATCTGCAAAGCATCTTCCATTCCGTGCAATGGATAAGGAGAAATTGCTTCGACAGAATTAAATGTTTGTCGAACGGTGCGAGCTGCTTCGACCACTTTGTGCTCATCAGTAAAAATTCCTGCGATGCCCGAGTTCATGAATGACCTCCGTCTTTTCCAACGTGCATGACGGTTTTAATTTCTGCGATTGAAATGGCTGGGAACACTCGCAAGTAACCCAAGAATAAGGTCAGGAACATGCCAAAAGATCCGAATAAGATGCAACCATCGAAAAAGCTCCACGCGTAATTTCCCCAACTAGAGGGCAAGAAATCATGATGCAAAGACGTCACTGTGATCACAAATCGTTCAAACCACATTCCGATATTTACGAAAATGGAAATGATGAACATAGTGGTCAAAGATCTGCGTGCTTTTTTAAACCAGAAAATTTGTGGAAGTAAAACGTTACAAGAAACCATGGCCCAATAGCACCAACCATAAGTTCCCAATGCACGGTTGACGAAAACATAGCGTTCGTAAACGTTGCCGGAATACCAAGCGATGAAAAATTCACTGGTATATGCGTAACCAACCATAAGACCTGTGGTCATAATGATTTTGTTCATCACTTCCATATGATCGATGGTGATATAGTCTTTGAATTTTGGAAATCCAATGCGCACACAAGTCATCAGCGTGATCACCATGGCAAAACCCGAAAAAATTGCGCCCGCAACGAAATACGGGGGGAAAATCGTGGTATGCCAACCAGGTAAATTCGAAACCGCGAAATCGAAAGATACAATGGTGTGAACGGATAAAACCAGCGGAGTCGAAAGTCCCGCAAGCAATAGATAAACCATTTCATAGTGGCTCCAGTTACGAGCCGTTCCGCGCCAACCCAAAGACAATGCCCCGTAAACAATTTTACGAATTTTATTTTTTGCGCGGTCTTTCAAAGTCGCAAAATCAGGAACCATTCCGATATACCAGAAAACAATCGAAACCGTTGCGTAAGTCGAAACTGCAAATACGTCCCAAAGTAAGGGCGATCTAAAGTTCACCCACAAAGGTCCGCGTTGATTGGGATAAGGAAATAACCAGAAATCCAACCAAGGACGCCCGGTGTGCAACAGCGGAAATAATCCCGCCGTCATCACCGCAAAAACTGTCATGGCTTCGGCAGTTCTTGCCACCGAAGTTCTCCATTTTTGTCGGAATAAAAATAAAATTGCCGAAATCAAAGTTCCTGCGTGACCAATCCCGATCCAGAATACGAAGGTCACGATCATGGTTCCCCAAGCGATGGGATGATTGACCCCTAAAAGTCCGATACCATTGGCCAAGATGTATCCGATGATGCCGAAATAAAAAATCATCAAAGTTTTTGCACCCAAAAATAAGGTGATCCAACCTTTTTTGGGAATTGATTCTACCGGTTCGCAAATATCATTGGTAATATCGACCAAAGTTTTATTTCCAAGGACGAGCTGCTTACGTTTAATCATACGTGCTCCTCGCTATTGGAATGGCGTTTTTCTTCGCCGTTATTTCTGATTTTGGATAAATATCGAACGCTGGGCGCTGCATGCCATTCTTCTAAAAGTGCGTAGGCGCGTTCGTCTTTGAACAAAGCCGATACTGCACTGTTGGGATCGTTCATGTCCCCGAACACAATTGCGTCCGTTGGACAGACCACTTGGCAGGCGGTTTTGATTTCGCCGTCTTTGATTTTTCGATTTTCAAGACGTGCTGTGTTTTTCACGGTTTTAATTCTTTGCACGCAGAAAGTGCATTTTTCCATCACCCCACGAATACGAACAGTAACTTCGGGATTCAAAGCCATATTTAATGGAGCTTCAATTTTTTTATTCCAAGCAAACCAATTAAATCTGCGCACTTTGTAAGGACAGTTGTTCGAACAATATCTGGTTCCAACGCAGCGGTTGTAAACCATCGCATTCAAACCATCATCGGTGTGAACCGTGGCCAAAACTGGGCAAACTGTTTCACAAGGTGCGTTTGAACATTGCTGACACATCACTGGTTGGAAAACGACTTCAGGATTATCTGGAGTTCCCGTGTAGTAACGATCGATGCGAATCCAAGCCATTTCGCGGCCTTCTAAAACATATTTTTTTCCGACCACGGGAATATTATTTTCCGACTGACAAGAAACCACACAGGCATTGCAACCGGTGCAGGAATTTAAATCGACGCTCATTCCCCATTTATTTCCATTGTATTCTTGGCCTGGCCAAATGGACCAAGTGTGGTGACGATGGATGTTGGCACTTTTTTTCTTTTGGTATTCGGCAACGGTGGCTTCGACCACAATTTGTCGGCCTTCCATTGATTGGTTGCCCTGGGGATTAGCTAATTTTTCTTTGCGCGAAGTTTTTTTGATCGTGACTTTTTGGCCCGAGAAAATTCCTTGATCGGAAACTAAGGAATAAGAATTTCTTCCGACATTGTTTGCAACTCGACCTACTTTTGTGCGCCCGTAACCAACCGCAACAGCTATGACTTCGTCGTGCAATCCTGGCTGAATGTGCGTCGGTAATTCTAATTTTTTACCATTTACATCCAGCTCGATCACATCGCCTTCACTTAAAGAATTTTTCTTAGCAAATGCAATCGACACACTGGCGTAATTATCCCAAGTAATTTTTGTTACAGGATCTGGCAATTCATGCAGCCAAGAAATATTGGTTTGCGATCCGTCGCCCATCATCACCGTTGGATATAAAACCAATTCTGGTCCAACCGATTCGGAAGCCTTGTAATGCGAAAGCATTTCCAATTTAGCCGAATTTTTTCCAGCGGTAGCGCGGGAACTTCCGACAAAACCTTTTTGCAAAGCCTGCGCCCAGAAATCATCAAAGTTTTGTCCCTTTGCGACTTTTGGTAAAACATCTTCTTTCCAATAATTGCGCAAATAGTCGTAATAAGTTTCATAGGCCAATAATCTTTTTGGGCCCATTTTTGCGATAAATCCCCAGTTCATTAAGGACAAAGCAAAAGCCCTGGAATCATACAAAGGACGAATCGATGGCTGTTGCAAACTGATTACGCCTTCTAATGATTCGGAATCACCCCAAGCTTCTAGTGGGTGGTTGTCAGGAATAATATAATTAGCATATTGAGAAGTCTCGTCGATGCGGTCCGCAGTCGATACAACCATATCCACTTTTTTCAAAGCTTCGGCGAAACCGAAAGATTCAGGCAAATGATAAATCGGATTTACTTTGTGCAGAATCAAAGTTTTAACTTTTCCTGCAGTCATCGAAGTAATCAGTGCTTTGATATCCGCAAATGAACTAGAAGCCACTGCCGGTCGTTCTAAAATTGTTTTTCCTTCGTTGCCCAAAATACTGTTCAAGCAATTCACAGCGCAGAACAATCCTTCAGAAAATTCCGTCTGAGTTGCAATTCCACCAGCCATTACAATAGATTGTCCGCGGTTTTCCCAAAGGTCTTTGGCGATTTCTGCGAAAATTTTGCCGTCCATATTCAGCTGACTGATGCGATTTCTGTATTCATCCAAAGTGTTTTTCAAAGCCGCGGGCACAACGACTTTGTGCTGTTTTTCAAGCTCGCTGAAAATTGCCATCACCACATCCAGCTGCTGGCTGGGTTTGATGCGGTAACGCAAATCTGCGTTGGCGCCGGTCAAAGAAAAAGTGGAATCGAAAGAAACCAATCGCGACATTTTTTCAATTTCGCGACGGCCTTTGGAAAACTGTTTACTGAATGCCATCGGAGTTAAAAAAGTTGCCAAAAAATCGGCATCGATCGAAAGAATTAATTTTGCTTTGTCGATTTGATAAACCGGCAAAGTCTCTGCACCAAAACACATTTTTCTGGCACGAATTAACTGATCATTGCTGTGCGCGTCCCATACCAAATGCTTGGCCGCAAAGCCTTGCGAAAATTCCGAAACAATCGAACGCAAAGACGGACTGGAAATACTGCTGGATAAAATTACGACAGAACCTTTTTTAAGTTGCGCTGAAATTTCATCATCCATCGCATCCCATTTCGGGGTTACGGTGTCTTTGTTCGTACGTTTTTCATTCCACAAATTTTTTCTAGGACCATTTAAACGATCGGGATCATACAAATTTAAAATCGAAGCCTGAGCACTGATCGATACGGCGCCTTTATTATTGGGATGTTCGGGATTTCCCTCGACCTTGATGGGACGACCCTCGCGAGTTTTAATCAGCAAACCCAAGGATTCAACGCCATCGCTGTAAGAAGATGTGTAGTAATTCGGGACACCCAAGGTGACTTCTTCGGGTTGCTTATTATAAGGAACAACTTTTTGCACAGGTCTGCGCAGGCAACCGGTGGATGCTAAGGCAATCGATGCGCCCATTAATTTTAGAAAATCACGACGTTCAATGGCATTTTCTTCGCCTTCTTTTAAGGGCGACGAAGCAAATTCTTGCGAACCCAATTTTAGAAATTCAGGATCTTGAGCATAGTGTTCTAAGCTTAACCAATAATTGGTGTCGCGTTCGATTTTTTCAGGGCGATTTTCTGGAGCTGATTCGGTGCTTTGTTCCTGCATGTTTTCCTCTAGTGGTGGCATGTTGTGCAGTTCAGTGGAGCATTGTTTTCTGGTTTGCGATGACAATTAATACACCAGCCCATGCTTAGATCTGAGTATTGTTGAACCCTGGACATTTTTTCGATGGGACCATGACATTCTTGGCAATTTACTCCGCGAGTTAAATGCGCCGAGTGATTGAAATGAACATGATCTGGCAACATATGGACTTTTACCCATTGAATGGATTCACCCTTGTCGTAGGCTTCGCGCAATTTGATGATTCCGGGTTTGCCGGTGGCCACTTGCAAATGGCAATTCATACATGTCGACAAGGCAGGAATGTTCGAGTGCTTCGAACGCTCGACCTGATTGTGGCAATACTGACATTGAATATTATTTTTTGCCACGTGCAAGCTGTGATCGAAAGCGATCGGCTGCTCGGGAGCATAACCTTTATTGTAACCTAAGCTTGGAAATTTACATCCGCTAAGAAGTAAAGCCGACAAGCATATAACACCGAAAACAAAACGCATGTTGTGTCACCTTTGTATGATGTTCATATTTAAGTGGTGAATCATTTGCGATGCAATCTCTTTTTGCAAGCTAAATGAAAATGGGATTTTTTAATTTTTGTGCAGACGAAATTTTCTTAACAGCAAAATATAAATAACTGCGAAGATTTCCAGCATAACAAAACTTCCCACATACTGAAATCCACCCGCGCCGAATCCGTAGGAATGCAAACCCGCACCCAAGACATAGTTCACTCCATACCAAGCCATAATTACCAGTGAAAAACTGACTACTGCTGCTGCAATAGTTCCGAAATCTTGAATCCATTTTGAGATGCGCGCGTGCAAAACTGCGATATAACCAAGCAACACGATCAGGGCCCAAGTTTCTTTGGGGTCCCAACCCCAAAATCGGCCCCAAGAATAATCTGCCCAAATGCCGCCCAGAATAATTCCCGGCGCCAGAAATCCAACTCCGATTTGCATGCTGCGATAGATGGCTTCAACTAATGGTTTAACTTTTTGCGGATTGGGTTCTTGCTTGCCGGCATACATAAACAGCCCGGCATTTCCTAAAATAAATGCCAGCAGGAATGCTGCGTAACTAAGCGTGATGGTCAGCACATGAATCGTCAGCCAAAGATTGCTGCGCAAGACAGCTTCCAACGGTTGAATCGAAGAATCCAAAATTGTCGGTGCTTGATCGGCAATAATCAGTGCGATGCAACTGGCCAGACTGCCCGCCCACAAAATAAATCTGCGGCGGTAAATAATTTCTAAGATCATCGAAAATACAAATGTGCCCCAGGCAACCCAGACAATGCTTTCATACATATTAGACACGGGTGGACGGCCAGCCAGAAAAATTCTTAAAACAAATCCATAGGTGTGCAGCGCAAAAGCAGTCAGCGCAAAAAACCAGCCGAATTTGACTCCCCAAGATTTTCCAAAAACCCAGGTCAGCATTAGAAAAATCGCGGCCAGACCATAGCAAATCGAAGCCCACAAAAATGGATGAAATTGATTGTAGTGAACTTCTGCCTGCAGACGGAAATCGCTGGGATATTTTTCCGGCGCTTGGGCGCGGGCGTAGGTTTTAAATTCTTGCGCCAGCTGCGCCGTTTGTTTTTGCCCTTCGGGTTTATCCAAACTTTGCACAAAACTTTGCGCCAGTTTTGCAAATAAATCTTGTGCAGGTCTTGGAAATTCTGAAACCGCCTGCCAAGAGTCTTTGCCGGAAACGGGAATCAGCTTCAGCAAATTACCCGAAATCATTTCGCGAAAAACAAAAAATTGGCTTTCCAATCTTTGCAGGGCCTGGAAATAAGGCGTCAGTTTTTCTTTGCTTGCGCGCTGTTGCTTAAGTTCTTCCATTAATTCGCGAAATTGACGGTTTTCAAACAGTTGTTGGCTGGAATAATAGCGATCTGCCGCCGCCAGATTTAATTTTTCTAGAATCTGAGGATTTCTAAGTTCAAAGATCTTTTGATCCAACCAAACTGTCGGCACCAATAGCCAGGTCAGCACAATTTCGGTTGCGGGTTTTTGGTTGTAAGTTTTTTTGCCATAGATCAACTGCAGGGTTTCCTTGGCAAAAGAATCGTAGGGTTTGATGCGGCCGCCGTCTTGAACGGCCAGGTCATTTAGGCTTGCAAAGGATTGTAAGGCGAAAAGAAAACTTAGGATGAAAAACTTCATACGAGTTTCTACCTTGATCTGTCCTTACAGTCCAAATTGTTTTTCTTAACTGACGAATCCGCAAACTTCGGCTACAGATAGAATCTCTATGTCAAATTCCCAAAATCTTTTACAGCTGAAAAATGGCCACAAGGCTTATGGCGCGCAAGTGCTTTTTGATGAAGCGACTTTTTCCATCAATGAAGGCGAACATGTGGGCGTGATTGGCCCTAATGGTGCGGGCAAAACGACTTTGTTTAAAATTTTATTGGGGCAAGAAGAATTGGATCAGGGGCAGATCGTGCAGTCGCGGGCCCTGCGTCTGGGTTATTTGTCGCAGCATGATGAATGGGAACCGGATGAAACTGGAAATACTTATTTAGAAAAAGTTTGCACTCTGCCCGTCTGGGAAGCCAAACTGCGCGGCCGGGAATTGAAAGTCAGCGAAGAACTTTTTGCCAAACGCATTATGGATTTAAGCGGCGGTTACCGCATGCGAATAAAATTAATTGGTCTGCTGGGACGCGATCCCAATTTAATGATGCTGGATGAGCCAACGAATTATTTGGATTTAGAAACCACTTTGCTGCTGGAACAATTTTTACAAAGTTACGAAGGCGCTTTTTTGCTGATTTCCCACGACCGCGAAGTTCTGCGCAGAACCACCGATCATACTTTGGAAGTTGAATCCGGCGAAATTGTTAAATTCAGCGGAAATATTGATGATTATTTTGAACAAAAAGAACTGTTAAGATCCCAACTAGAAGCACAAGCGCAAAACCAAGCCGCCAAACGAAAAACCGTGATGGATTTTGTTACGCGCTTTGGCGCAAAGGCAACCAAAGCCAAGCAGGCGCAAAGTAAATTAAAAACTTTGGAAAAAATGGAAGTCATTGAATTTAAGGCAGTGCCCGTTCAGGCCACGATTAAAATTCCCAAACCAAATCCCGTCGGTAAATCGATTTTAAAATTGGAAGAAAGTTTTTTTGGTTACGGTGATCGCTCGGTGATTAAAAACGTTTCGCTGGAAATTAAACGCGGCGACCATGTTGCCGTTGTTGGTTTGAACGGAGCCGGCAAATCGACTTTGCTGAAAGGACTTGCAGGAACCTTGCCGCCGATGAAAGGCCAGCGCACTTTGGGATACCAAGTAGAAGTCGCCATCTTCAACCAACATGTTGCAGAGAATTTAAATCCGCAGCACTCGGTTTTCGATTCTTTGCAGGAACTTTCGTCTTTGGATGTCAGCACTCAAGAAATTCGCAATATGGCGGGATCTTTATTATTTTCATCGGCCGCCATTGATAAGAAAATCAAAGTTTTGTCTGGCGGTGAAAAATCCCGCGTCGCCTTGGGCAGAATTTTATTACAAAAAGTTCCCTGCCTGCTGCTGGACGAACCCACCAACCATTTGGATTTTCAAACTGTCGAGGCATTGACGCAAGCATTGGTGGCCTATGAAGGCACTTTGATTGTGGTCAGTCACGATCGCAGTTTCGTGCGCCGAGTGGGAACAAAAATTTTAGAAGTTTCCGGCGGCGATGTGCATCTGTATCCCGGAACTTACGACGAATATGTTTGGAGCTTGCAACGCAGTTTAATTTTGGATGGCGGTGAAAAACCTATTTCGCTGTCCTTACAAAAATCTGTGACTGTTAAATCGCCTGAGAAAACTGTGGTTGGTAAAAGCCCGCGCGATCAGGAAAAACAAATTCGCCAACTGGAACGCGACATTGCCTTGTGCGAAAAACAAATTGATGAAATCGAACAGCTGAATACCGAGATCAACGCGGAAATCGCTAGTGGCAATTCTGCGCCCGAAGTTTTGTCTGAACTGCTGGGAAATTTAACCGCGAATGTGGCTAAATTAGATAAAATTGAAAATCGTTGGATTGAACTTTCTGAACGGCTTGGCAAACAAACTCCAGTCAAAAGCTAATGTGTTGTGGGCCTTCGTGCCCATTATTTTCATCAAGCAATAGAGGCACTTCTGCCGATCGCAATGGTTCCATATCAAACTTTTGGATTTGTCTTTGTCGAGATACCCAGCGCGATATAGTTTGCGGGTATGGGTTTAGCTTTAAATTACGCCGTTCCCTTTGGTTTCGCGTCTGGCGTTAAAAAATAAAAAATATTGACGAGTTTTCTTATCGATTAAATACGCCTAATTTAAATTATTTTTTTCAGGAAAGCTGTTTTTTCTAATTTTTTATAAGCCTACGCCAATGGCCCGATTCGTGCGTTTAGGCCAGGCTTTGCTTTGCGCATTTGTTATTCTTGAATAACGCGAAATTTGCATTTTAAAAACCTATGATAAGTTTTTTCTACTTCGATCTTGAAGTGGAAATGAGGATGTGTGCTGGAAGAATATGATTACTCGAAAGAAGTTCAATTGGAATTTTGTTCTGAACTATCTGAAGTTCGAAATACTTCGCGCGAAAGTATTTCACTCGAAAAAAAATCTCCTGAAGTTAAAAACCCCTCAAACAAAGGCATCTCAATTGAAACCAAATCTTTGTCGAAAGATGAAACTATCAAATCCCTGGATAACGGGGCGCTGATCGCGGAAATCAGGAAAGCTGCCAAAAACGAACAAGATCTAACTTTGCAAGTGATCGAGCTGATTGCTGAAATCAACCGAAGAAAGATTTTTCTGAAATTAGGATTTAGTTCGCTGTTCGATTTTGTAACCAAAGATTTAGGCTATGAGCCGTCTTCGGCCATGCGCAGAATTCAAGCAGCTCGTGCGATTTCTGAAATTCCTGAATTAAGGAAGAAAATTGCGGATCGTTCTTTAAGTTTATCGGTGGTCAGTCAGGGTCAGAATTTCTTAAATAAGAAAGCTAGCGATTCTGGTAAGAAGATCTCGATTGCAGAAAAAACCGAGCTTTTTAAAAAACTGGAAAATAAGTCAACCCGCGAAGCCGAGAAAGAATTATTTAAACTTGCACCTGAACTTTGTTTGAAATCCAAAGAACAAGAAAAAATCCTATCTGAAAACTTAATTGAACTTCGCTTTGTAATAGATAACGAGACAAAAGAAAAAATGGATGAACTGAAACTTTGGATGTCGCACCAGAATCCTGATATGACCCAGGCGCAGTTTTTCAAAGTTATGGTTGAAAAACTGCATGGACAGTTAGCTAAAAAGAAATCGGTTCAAGATAAACCCGGCCAAGATAAATCCATTAAAGATCAATCTCCGCAAAATAAGTCCCTTCAAAATAAATCGGCTGATCCTTCTCAAATCGAACAGGATGCGAGCATTACCGGCGCCGAACCTCTCAGCGAAGATTCAAAAGAAAAACTTAGTCCCATCACCTTACAAAGACACGCCCACAATAAACCCAGCCAAAAACGATCTCGTTATATATCGGCATCGGTAAAAAAACTTGTTTGGCAGCGCGACCAAGGCTGTTGCCAGTTTGTTGATCCTGGCACTCAGAAAAAATGCGAATCTCGTTATCAAATTCAATTTGATCATGTTCATCCATTTCGCCATTTGGGTGAAAACTCGGTGGAAAATTTGCGGCTGCTTTGCGGGAAGCACAATCGCGATCGTGGTTAGATGGTCTGTTTGCTTAAGTTTAAGAAATCTTTTTCCGGCTGCGTCTTTGCCAAAACAGCAGGACAATTCCCAAACTTAAAATCAGTGAACCCAAATATTTTAATTCGCGGCCCGGATCGAAATTGACGGTAAAAATCGAGGCTGTGGGTTTGCCACTTTCATCGTTTTGAAAACTGGATTGATAAAAAGTCAGTCCTGCAAATTTTCCTGGTTCGTTCATGGAAATTTTTTGCGCTGGCTGCGCATCAAAGCGAACTTGGCTTTCGTATTCCTTGGCCTTGCCGATGCCCTCGTAAGAAGTCATATCGAATCGGTCCAAATAAACAGGGAAGCCTAAATTAATTTTTTTGCTGATATAACTGAAAAAATAAACTGCATCTTTGGTGAAAATTTTAAATGAATCGTCCAGAACCGCCCACTGCTCACCCGCCCACGAACGAACCAAAATCGCCGATGTCGTCAGCGGCGTGGGAACTTCGCGGTCGATTAAATCCCAAGTTTCGACAGCCTTGGGAAAGTATTGCAACACCGTCAGTTCCAAACCCATCCAGCCCAAGGCAACGGAATCGCCTTCGTGCAAAGTTTTAATTAATTTAGGCTTGTGACTTTCTTTCGAAAACTGCGTCATTAGCAAAGTCGGAGTTTTCTGATTTTCAAGTGCTTGCAAATAAATTTCATTTTGCATGCGGCCCTGTTTCGGAGCTGGTCCCAGAAAAACTTCCAACAAGCCGATTTTTTGACTGGCAGTTTGATTTTGTTTTTTCTGCAACAACCACTCGACCGTGCTGACATTTTTATTTTTCAGCTGCACTCGAACAGCGGATCCAGCGTGAATTTCTTGGCTTTCTGAAATTTTCTTTTGCGGAATAACATATTTTTTGTAACCGATAATATCGATCGATCCACCATCGGTGGCGAATTTCAGTGGACGCTCGCGGCTGGGGGGATGATTAAAAAAATCGATTTCTTGTTGATGGATCTGCGAAAATTTCTCGCCATCGTAACTGGCTGAAATCCAAATTTCGTTTTGAAATTGCAGCGAAACATACTGAGATTTTTTGCCAATATCGATGGCCATCGTTCCATCGATTCCATAAAACATGGTGATCAAGGATCCCGCCATTAACACCAAAATTCCAATGTGCGCAAAAATAAAGGGAATATGCCGTTTTTTCCAAGGCAGCCGATCCACCATGACGGCAATCAGACAAAGCGCCAAAAAAATCATCGGCACAAACATCCACGCAGTTTCATAAACCATTTTCCGCGCAGCAAAGGCATCGTATTTGGATTCAACAAAAGTTCCGGCAGCAATGACAGCACAAATGGATAGGATAATCACCACGGCCATTTTTACCGAAGACATAGATTTTAAAATTTTTCGAAAGATTTTTTTCACTTCGCAGATAAGATAGCTAGATCGTCTGGTTCCCGCAAGCTTGGAAAAGCGCAGCGAATTTTACTGCCGGCGCCGGTAATGCTCGCGCTGTGTTCGATCTGAGGCGAAGTTTTTTCTTTTTTAAAGATCGCAAAAAATCCGATAACGCGCGTCCCATGAATCAAAACAATGACAATTTTTCTGAAACACAGCGAATCGCTTGCGACAACTGCCCCTGCGTCGCCATAAATTGCCCTGATTTCTGTTTCGACACTTCATCCATATACAATGCCCGGTTTAATTCCACCTGAATGGTTTCATGACCTTGCGCTGGTTTGCCATATTGTTCCGTGATGCGGCCGCCGTAGTAGGGCCAGTTCAGCGCGACTTTGAAACCGACGGATTGATAACTTTGCACCACCAAATCCAAAAATTTCTTCGATGCACTTTTTCCCTGCTGATCGCTGATCACGATGTCGGCGCGCATTTCGCCGGGATCGCGGTGTTCAGAAGTTCCTTTGGACGGCATGCTGTGCAGATCTAAGTGATACAAAACTTGGCTGGCATATTTTTCTTTTAAATTTTTGCTGTAACGAGAAATTTTTTGATGAAAGGGTTTGTGAATTAAATCCACCAGTTCGGCATAAACTTGCTGCGAAATTGGTTTAGTCAGCAAAGACAATTTGGTGGTCGTGATTCCCCAAATAAAACCCCGAGGAAATTTTCCCGCTGGATGGGCGCTGCCCTCGACCGTCGATGCGTCAATGTCTTCGGGCAGTCGGTTTAAATCTCCGCAATAACGATGAAATTCTGCAACCACTGAAGAAATTTTTAATTCTGCAATCACCGGAAGGTAAAGTTGGTCGACATAACGATCGGCATCGCACATCAAAACCTGCTCGGGCAAATCTTTCAGCCAAGTCGCTTGCAGTGGAATGATTTCACCCGCATGGGGAATTGTGATTAAAAACGCAGCCATATGTCAGGCATTTTGTGAGAGCTTGCCCGCGCGGTCAATCTGATTCAGAATTATCAAGACATGAAAATTTATACGCGCTTCGGCGATTTAGGCGAAACCAAACTTCTTGGCGGCAGTGTTGTCAACAAAAATGCTGTTCGCGTCGACACTTATGGAACCATCGATGAAGTTTCCAGCAGCATTGGGATCGTGCATGCACATCTTTTGGATTTTCCCCAACAACTGGGCGCCCAAACTGCACAGATTCAAGAAATTCAAAATGATCTTTTCGCTTTGGGAAGTTTGCTGGCCTGCGAAGACTTAGATATGCGAAAAAAATTAAGTCCTTTGTCGCCCGCACGAGTTTCGCAAATGGAAAGTCATATTGATGAAATGACCACGCAGATGCCGGTTTTAAAAAACTTTATTTTACCAGGGGCGCACAAGGTATCTAGTTTTGCCCACCTGTCGCGATCGATCTGTCGCCGCGCGGAAAGACAAATGACGGCGCAAGATTTTTCCGGCGAAGAAAAACAAAATTATTTGCCCTATATCAATCGCCTGAGTGATTATTTATTTACCCTGGCGCGTTTTGTTGATTTCAAATTAGGCGCCACCGAAGTTATTTGGAAATCAAAATGATTTTAGAAAAAGCCCATTACACCGACGCGCAAGAACTTTCTGATTTTTTCAAAAAATTCCCCCTGGCCTCCCCGGTGGAAATCCGCGTCGATCGACAGGGATTGTTTTTTACCCCTTATGAAATTCAAAGTCCTGATTATATCACTTATTGCTTAAGAGACGAAACCACCCGCGAACTTTTCGGCGTCGCCACTTTTGTGGCCCAGGAAATTTGGCTGGAGGGCATTCCCACCCGCGTGATTTTCGCTCGCGATTTGCGCATCAGCCCTGTGCGCGAAGCCATTATTGGCTGGACCAAATTTTTTCTGCCGGTGTTCGAAGAAATTCGCCGTGAACTGCGGGCCCATCATGTTTTTTCCATTATCAATCGTTATGAACTGCAGGCGCTGAATGCTTTTGTGCGACCGCGCGCGCGCAGGCGACCGATGCCCAGTTATCATTTGTATCGCCGCATGTATTTGGTGACTTTGCATGGACAATTTCCCTGGTGCAATCCTGCTTTGAAAACCATTCGCATTGTGCGTGGCCACGAAATTGCTCACGACAAGTGGATTACTTATCTAACCGAAAAATCCATTCACCGAGAGTTAGGCCGTAATTGGAATCCCAAAGTTTTCGCAGAAAATATGAAACGCTGGCCGGGTTTAGATCCGATGCGATTTTTGGTAGCTCTTGATGGCGAAGGCAAAGTGGTCGGATGTTGTGCCCCATGGACTTCTGCTGGGGTTGAAGAATTAATTCCGGTTTCTTATAATTTGGTCAGTCACAATTTTCGACAATTTTTAAAATTCGGAAGTTTGTTGGGCTGGACCAGGAAATTAACCAAACCCATTCACAGATTAAGTTCGCCTGGAATTTTGGATTTTGATTATCTGACCCATTTGTATGCGGACAATGCGGATATTTTTGCAGCCTTACTTTTCAAAGCTTACGAAAAAACCCGCAAAAGTGCTTTCTTAGTTTATGCTCAAACAAGATCTGATTTACATTTACGCAAACCACCAGGCTGGGTCGGCAATGAAATCCCCTTTGGCATTTACTGCATGGTTCCCCCTGGCGAAGATGTTCCCAAATTTCTGCATCCCGCCAACGAAGACCCAATTGAAATTGAACCTTTTTTCTTTGTTTAGCTGAAAATTATTTTACATTTACAGTAATAGTTTTGCTAAATTGCCCGCCGTAAGAACGATGCGCGCCGTCCGCAAATTGCAAAGTCAGCGTATGCTTACCAGGGCTTAAATTAATTTTAGTTTCAGTCTGCGCCTTACCATAATGCAAATGCGTATCATCGGCAGGAATTACTTGCCCCGAAGGAACCGAAGTTCCATCGATAATCAAATGATGATGCCCCGAAGTTTTATCCTCGGCGTCTTCACCAGCAGGACGAACCTTCATCCCATTCACAGCCATCTTAACTTTGAAAGGAGACTTAACCGAATCCCCATCTTTCAAATTAACAAAATCAACCACCGGAGCAATCCCCCGAGCAGAATCCGCCCGCTTAGCAAAAACAACCGAAGAAGAAACTCCAACCAAAAAAACCAAAGCCAAAAAATTTTTTCCCATATGCGACTCCTAAAAAAGTAAAACGACCAAAAAGCCAAAACCAAGAAATCTTATGTTGCCGAGCAAACCCAAACTTGGCAAGCAAAGCAAATTTCCCCCAAGTCTTGGCAGTATTTCTGACTTTTGAAAAATTCCGATTCTAAATAAGCAGTTCAATTTTAGTTTACTCAAATGCGGTAGAACGTTTTCCGCAAATACCTCAACGAAGCCGGAGGCGTCCGCCCTACGGGGCGGTCGTTGGAGGGCAGGAGCCCGCGTTTTGCGGAAAGCGCTCTACCGCATTTGAGTAAACTAAAATTGAACTGCTTATTTAGAATCGGAATTTTTCAAAATCCGAAAAAACTGCCAAAACTTGGGGGAAAACGGAAGGGCTCGACCGAAGTCCTAGTCAATCCGCGAACAAGTTTCTCAACCCCCACTGACCTCTGGTAGTTTAAAGTATGGCCATCACCAGCACAAAACCCACCCGCATCATCGCCACAATTTTCGTCGTCGCAGGCGGATATTTTTTGGCAGATCTGCTGATCATCCAAACCCGCGGATCCATGTTGCCGGCCGCAGCACCCGTTACAAAAAATAAACCCAATATCAACGGCGTCAATGTCGACACCGCCATGACACAAAAAATTGTTTCGCGAAATCTTTTTGCTCTGGATGGAAAAATTCCCGAGCCCTTGGCCAATCGACCTGAACTGCGAAAAAAACGCAAAGAAACTCCTCCGGTTCCGACGCAATTGCCTTTGGCCTTGCTGGGAACTTTGGTTCACAGCTCCACTGAAAAATCCATCGCTTCGATTGATTTAAAAGGAAAAAATAAATCTTTGGCTTATCATGTGGGTCAAGAAATTGATGGACTAGCGCAAGTGGAAAAAATTGAACGATTCAAAGTTTTCATTCGCAATTTAAGTTCCGGCGCCTTGGAATTTATTGAAATGAAAAACGATTCGAAACTGACTTTAAAAACCGTGGGTGGATCCAGCCCGAAATCAGAAGTAAAACAAATTTCTGAAAATGATTTTGAAATCAAACGCGATGATTTATTAAAATACACCGCCAATATTTCCGACGTCATCATGCAGGCCCGAGTCATCCCCGAACGAGATCCCGGCGGCAATGTGATCGGTTACCGAATGGCCGACATTCAACCCGGAAGTATCTATGAAAAATTGGGATTAAAAGTCGGCGATTCCATTCGTGGGGTCAACGGCACACCCGTCACCAGTCCGCAACAGGCGATGGAATTATTCAACGCCTTAAAAAGTGCTGATAAAATTAGTTTAAGTATTAACCGAGACGGCCAGACTGCAACGAAAAATTATAACGTCAGATAGCCATTGCAACCAAGGAAGGTTCAAATGATTAACGGAAAGAATCTGTTTAAAAAATTAAACATAGTTTTGTTTTGTCTGTGCAGTTCGCAAGTTTTCGCACAAGATGATGACTTTGATGTCCCGCCACCACCACCGCAAAATGCGCCGCCAGGGATCGGCGGGGGAAATAGTTTTGGCGAAACATCTGTGCGCAACGGTAGAGGCGCGGATAAATCTGCCGGCAAAGGTTTGTCGAAAACTCAGCGAGAAAAATTCAGCCAAGCCAGCATCGAAGAAATCAACAGCAAGAATTTCCCTGAAACCATTGAATCTTTTGATTTTCCCAATGCAGATATCAACGACATTGTTAAAACCATCAGTGAATTGACTGGCAAAAATTTTATTCTGGATCAAAACGTCAAAGGTCATATCACCATCATCGCCCCCAGCCGCATCACCGTTGCCGAAGCTTACAAGGCCTTCTTGTCAGCATTGGCTATCAATGGTTTTACAGTTGTGCCCAGTGGTGGATTTTTAAAAATTAAATCTACTAAGATTGCGTTAAAGGATAATATCGAAATTTATTCCGGCAATTATTATCCCAACGATGACCAAGCCATCACCCGCATTTTGCATTTGAAACATATTTCTGCCGAAGTGGTGCAAAAAGATTTGCGCAATGTTTTAACTCGCGATGGGGATTTGACCATTTACGGGCCCACGAATTCGCTGATCATTTCCGATTTGGGTTCCAGCGTGGATCGCATGATGAAAATCATTGCGCAGTTGGATGTGCCGGGATTTGAAGACCAAATGGAAGTGATTCATGTGCGTTTTGCAAAATCGAAAGATTTGGCAGATTTAATTGATAAAATTGTGAATAAGGGACAAAAATCCTCGAATTCTCCGCAAGGTGGATTTACTGCAGGCGTTCCCCGATTCGGCAGCAGCAACAACAGTCGGTCGGGATCTTCTGGCGGCGGGGCATATTTCACCGCACTTCCTGATGACCGCACCAATTCCATTATTGTGGTGGGAAACAAGGCCGGCATTGAACGTGTCAAAAAATTAATTGGCCAATTGGATTTTAAAGTCCGCGCCGAAGACAATGGCGGAGTTTTTGTTTACTATGTTCGCTATGGTGAAGCCGACAAAATCGCTGCAGTTTTACAAAGTGTGACCAAAGACGCTGCAGGAAAACCTGGTGGAGCAGCCCCGCCCACGAATGCTCCGGGCAGTCCATTTATCAATCCAACTGCCGCAGGAATTGCCTCCAGCACATCGGATATTTTCGGCAATGATATAAAAATCACTGCCGACAAAGCGACAAATTCGCTGGTGATTGTCGCCAGCAAACCAGATTACGAACAAGTCATGACGATCTTAAGCAAAATCGATATTCCCCGCGATCAAGTTTATGTCGAGGCTGTGATTTTAGAATTAACCGCCAAAGACACGAATAATTTCGGGATCGGCTATTATCAATTCGGTCCAACTGGTTTTGGAAAAACAGGGTTCAATGGGGGATTAGACATCAAAGATTTAATTTCTCCGACGGGAACCACCAACGGGGCGGTCTTGGGATTTGCTTCAAGCAATACGGTCAATGTGGCTTTGGAAGCCGGTAAACCTCCGGTTGCAGTCCCCAGTTTATTGGGATTTTTACAACTTTTAAAACAAGTTGCTAAAACAAATATTTTGTCGACGCCTTCACTTGTAGCAATGGACAATCAAGAAGCAGAAATTGAAGTGGGCAGTAAAGTCGCAACCTCTGTTGCAACTAGTAAGGACGCACAAGGCAATAGCACTTTTACTCCAACCTTTGATGATGCGACTATCAAGTTGACCATCAAACCATTTATTTCACCTAAATCAGAATCTGTGCGCATGGACGTAACTCAGGTTGTTAAGCAAGTGGAAAACAATTCCGGCGCTTCGAAAAACATCAATGATAACTCGCAACAGTTGGGCCAACGCCGAATCAAAACTAATATTTTGGTTCGCAGTGGCGACACCGCAGTTCTGGGGGGCTTGATGCAAGATTCAGAAACAGAAACCATTACCAAAGTTCCACTGCTTGGGGACATTCCATTGATTGGTTGGTTATTCAAATCTAAACAGTCTAGCAAAGAAAAAAAGAATTTGGTCGTATTCCTGACACCGAAAATTATTCGTAATACTGAAGATCAAAAATCAGTGCTGGCCGAGCGGCTGCAAGATCGCGTGGACTTTATCAAAGACCAAGGTGGCAAAGATGCCAACGGCAAGAAACTGGAAAAATACTATCGCAAAGCCGAAAAAAATACTAACAACGATCTGGAATTAAACTGATAATGTCGGTAAGGGACTAATGGCACATATTGATATTCCAGTTATTTTATCGAAAAGCACTTCCTTAACCAGCGATCAAATTCGCAGCGTATTGGCAAGTTCTTCCGTAATGCGTCCGTCGACTATTGGCGATGCTCTGGCAAAAAAAGAATACACCAGCGCCGAAGATCTAGTGGCGGAACTGTGCCGCGAACTGGGTTTGGATTTCATCAAAGATATTCCTGTCAGCGAAATCCCGGTGGAACTCGTTCGCGATATTCCCATCAATTACGCTAAACAAAATCATGTTTTGCCCTTTAAAGATGAACCCGAACAGTTGATTGCGCTGACCTCGAATCCTTTGCACCACCAAATTCTGGATGATCTGCAGGTTTTATTTGGAAAAAAAGTGCGACCCCTGATCACCACGGTTGGAAAATTAACCGATGCCATCAACCGCGTTTATGAAAAAAGCACCGCGAATCTTTCAGGACTAGAAGGCATCGAAGAAGAAGATTACGATTTAGACGATCCCATTATCGATTTGCTGGACGCCGGCGAAGACGATGCGCCGGTTATTAAATTAGTCAATTCGCTGCTGTTCCGCGCGGTCAAAGAAAAAGCCACGGATATTCACATCGAGCCATACGAAAAAGATATGGTCGTTCGTTTCCGTGTGGACGGAGAATTGTCGGATATTTTTCGCCCGCCAAAAAAACTTCAGAACTCGATCGCGTCCAGAATTAAGGTTATGGGAAATTTAAATATCGCGGAAAAAAGATTGCCTCAAGATGGTCGCATTCCTTTGAAAGTCGGCGGCAAAGACATTGATATTCGTCTAAGCACCGTGCCGACTTCATTCGGGGAACGTCTGGTTATGCGGATTCAGGATCGCAGCAACGTTGTTTTGGAACTTGAACAATTGGGATTTTCCACCGACAGCATGGTAAAAATTGGCGATCTGATCAAGCGCACTTACGGAATTATTTTGGTCACGGGCCCTACGGGGTCTGGGAAATCCACGACCTTATATGCGATGCTTTCCAAATTAAACCATCCAGATATAAATATTTTAACCGTCGAAGATCCTGTAGAGCAACGGATTCACGGCGTCGGCCAAGTGCAAGTGAATGCTAAAATTGGTTTAACATTTGCAAACTCGATGCGATCCTTTTTGCGACAAGATCCCGATGTGATTATGGTGGGGGAAATTCGAGATTTAGAAACTTGCGAACTGGCTGTTAATGCTTCGTTAACAGGTCACTTAGTGCTGTCCACCATTCATGCTAACGATGCTGCGGGTGCTTTTCCGCGCTTGATCGATATTGGTGCAGAGCCATTTTTGATTGCGTCTTCGATCTTAGGAATTATTTCTCAACGACTGGTGCGGATTTTGTGTCCGCATTGCAAAGCGCCTTATACGCCTTCTGATTTTGAATTGTCGATGCTGGGAATTGCGCGCGCAGATATTGCCAATTCCAATATTTGCAAGGCCGTTGGCTGCGAACATTGCGGCAGCAAGGGCTATTTGGGACGAACTTTAATTATGGAATTACTGCCCGTCACCGATGACATTCGGTCTTTGATTATGCAAAAACGCGATGGCGGTCAGATCAAACGACAGGCTGTCGCCAATGGCATGAAAACTTTCCGCGATCATGGAATTCAAAAAGTGATGAGCGGCATAACCACGATCGAAGAATTGCTCAGCAATACACAGCTGGATATTTAAGGAGATGACACTTGCCCATGTTTGAATACCGCGGGATGACCCGCGCCGGAAAAAACACCAAGGGATTTATCGACGCCGAAAATATTCGTGTGGCCCGCGCACGACTTAAAAAAGAGGGACTTTTTGTCACCCAACTAGAGGGAAAAAAAGTCAGCGAAAACAAAAAGTCCCGAGGAATATTTTCCGGTAAAAGTGTTCCAGTAAAAGATCTCTCACTGATGACCAGACAGCTGGCCACTTTGGTTAAAGCAAATATTCCTTTGGTGGATTCGCTGACCGCAGTTTCAGAACAAGTCGAAAACCCAACTTTGGGACAAGCCTTGGCCGATTGCAAAAACATGGTCAACGAAGGCGCAACACTTTGCAAAGCGCTGCAGAAATACCCCAATATTTTTTCCGGAATTTATATTTCCATGGTCGAAGCCGGGGAAACATCTGGATCCTTGGACGTCATTCTAATTCGCCTTGCAGAATTCACCGAAGCCGCTGCAGATATGCGGCAAAAAGTTTCCAGTGCGCTGACTTATCCCATCGTTATGATGGTCGTGACCACTGGAGTATTAGTGGGTTTGTTTGTTTTTGTGATTCCAAAAATTGTCGTGGTGTTCGAATCCAATCCGCAGATGATTTTGCCTTGGTATACCAAAGTGATTATTAAATTTTCCGATTTTTTGGTGAACAGTTGGTATTTATTATTTGGCTCGATCATTTTATTGTATTTTGTTTTTAAAAACTGGAAAAAATCTGAAACCGGCGCCAAGCAGTGGGATGCAATTTCGTTAAAACTTCCTATTTTTGGTCCAATATCAAGAATGGTGGCAGTTTCGCGATTTACCAGAACTTTGTCGACGCTGCTGACCGGCGGAGTTCCGATGTTGCAAGCAATGGATATTGTTCGCAATGTGGTGGAAAACCGCTTGGTCGCTGATGCCATTGATGAAGCCCGCAGCAATATTTCCGAGGGGGAATCGATTGCTGGACCTTTGAAAAAATCCGGGCAGTTTCCTCCGATCGTGATCCATATGGTGAATATTGGCGAAAAAACAGGCGAGTTGGAAAATATGCTGACGCAAGTTTCCGATGCCTATGATTTTCAAGTGAAATCAAAATTAGAAGGCATGACCAGCATTATGGGTCCTGTTGTTACCGTAATTATGGGAATTGTGATTGGAATTATCGTCTTTGCGGTCATGATTCCGATGTTTGAGATGACAAATATTGCCGGTTAACTTAATCTAGCAAGAACACAACTTCAGAAGGATTCACATGCAACTACTGGCAAAAAAAATTCTTAAAAACAGACGCGGTATGACCCTGATCGAAATCATGATCGTGCTTGCGATCATCGGAAGTTTGATTGCCATTTTAGCCAATCGAATCGGCGGCCAACAAGAAAAAGCCAAAGTGCGTGAAACCAGAATTCAAATGAGCCAAATTGTAACGGCGATTCAAATGTATTATACCGATTGCGGAAAATACCCTCAAACCTTGGAAGGTTTATCCAAAGCCGATCCTGCCTGTCAAAACTGGGGCCCAGAACCCTATTACAAATTTAAAAAAGGCGAATCCTCACTGAAAGATTCCTGGAACCACGATTTCGTTTACACATTAACTGCCGGAGAATTCACCCTGAAAAGCTTAGGCAAAGACGGCGCCGAAGGCGGCACCGGTTACGATGCGGATCTGACCAACGACGATTGATTTTGGTTTGGGTTGGCATTGCTAGCCCCGCAATCGATTGTGCCGAGCACACATCAATCGGATATTTTCTTTGTCACAAGATCCACCGTCACGAAATCGAATGATATGATCAAACTGAATTTGGTATTTGGATCGGCATTGTTCGCCAGTCTGTGAATTCCTGTATTGGCAACAGCCTTGGTCCCGCTGATAAACCGCGCGCTTGGTTTCTGCAGAAATAAACCGACTTGCGGTTTTTACCTCCGCAGCGGAGGTAAGATTTGTTTCGGCCGAAGGAATGGCCGGCTCTGGCGCTGAAGTAGTTTTAGATTCCCGCTGTTTCGAAAGTTTTTTAAATTCCTGATCCACCAAAATTTCAAATAACTTTGCGGTCGATAAATCTGGGTTTTGGTGCGACATCCAAAGCTTGATTTGATCCAATTTTTTCTGAGTTTCAGCATTCATGACAAACTTATGTTCCACAAATTCTTCAGAAAGCGGTCTTTGCTTTTCCTGCGCGGGAATTTGCACAAGGGGTCTAGTTTCACCAAGGTCAACTCAGCTTCGCGAGCAGATTGATGTTCCAAAGATTTTAAAATTTCGCGTTTGTTTTCGATGGTCAGATCTTTCTTACGAAAATAACTTTGCGCCTTCGAAATCACCGTCAGATTCAAAACCTTGGCTTCGATTTTTTCTTTCACTTCCGGCAAATCCTGCAACAGTCTGGCAGCTTGAATCCGGCGCATTGCCGACGCAGGCTCGTAACCCAAATCTTGAGTTACGAAATCATACAAACTAGGAAATCCAAGACGATAAAACAGTTTGCGCTGATCAACTTGGGAAATCAGTTCGATCACTCGCAAAGTAAATCCTTGTTCTGCTTTGGCAATTTTTCTGATTTCAGAGATAAGGGAATCTGGATTGCTATCGACGTTAGCTGTCTTTAAAATTTCTTTGTTATAATTATTCTCAGAAACAGCTTCAGCCTGAATTCCTAAGATTATTCTATCTATCGATGACTTCACTTTAGACTCTCGCAATAATTCCATTTAAAAATCCTTTCACATTGCCTCCGCTGCGGAGGTGAAACGGTAGAATTTTTTATATCACAGGTTTTACAGCGACAATTTTTCGTTCATAAATTCGTTTTATCAAACGATCTTCTGAAAAACTTCTGCGCGAGCCGATTCGCGATTTTGATTGAATAATAGCCCTCTACTGCAGGCAAGGCCTACATTTCCCCAGAATTTTGAAAGCCAAATTGCAAACGAAGAAGGGATAGAAAAGAGCGTCAAACAATTTTTATTTAAAAAATTTTTATGACGCAACGATAAATTAATAATTTAGAATTAATCAAATATCCGAAAGTGTGTTTGCAGTTCGACTAAAACCTATTTGGTTTAATTTTGATTTGCATCTAGGCATGCCCACGAAGAACTGGCTAAAGCCCACAACAATTTCACTTAAATGGAAACGACGGCTTGGTTGTGCGAATAAATACTGTGCCCTTATGTCCATCGTGCAAAGTTTTATCCGAAAAACCTTCCTCGACTAAAAAATAACTTTCCCATGGCACTGCTTGAGAATATTCGGTGCTAACGGAAAATCTGTGCACTCCGGCCCGATTGTTCATTGCAGCCCAGATATTAAGATTTTTAAAACGCATGAAAATATTGAAAATCTGATCTGCCTTTAATTCCGATGCCAGATTTTTTAGTTCATAGGCCATGGGACGATAACTTTCATTACCTGGATATCCCATTTCTAACCGACTGTGAATGTTTCCAGACAATACCAATGTTTGGTCAAAGCCTCGCATTTTTTTATAAATACTTTTTGCCATGAAAGTATCTCTATCTTGGCCATTTCCCGAATATCCCATATCCTCATCCATACAAAAGACTTCCACATTTTTAATTTTGGATAGTTTTTGCAGCAAGCGGACCATTGCTTGACTGCTGCGACCGTCTGAATTTTTACCTCGGGAAAAAAATAAATCTTTGCGCAATAAATCTTTGTTCCCTGTTTTTAAAAATGCATCGATATTCTTTTGCGATGAATTGGGAATTTCCAAGACAACCAATATTCTATTTTTCTTGCTCGACAAAGACTCTGCCAGTTGTGCAAAAAATTGTGGAATTTCCTGCGACCCATGCATTTCTCCGACAAAAATTATCTTTTTCTCTGTTAAATGTTCCTGCACCGCCACGGGCAAGATCTTTCCCATGGAAAACTGAATCGCTAAAGATCGAATGCGGTCCGTCGGTTTTTCCGGGACAAGGCAGTTCGGCGCATTAATCTGACAGGATCTAGGATCTTCTGCTCGAACTTGAACCGAACAAAACATTAAGCTCACAAAAAAGAAATCTCTCATTAGCGCCTCATTTCATCCCAAAAATTTAGCTTTAAATTCCCCGAAACGCCATCCCCACATAAACCCATCAAAGCTCGTGCACCGGCCATTTTTCTTTGTCATACTTAAACCATGCTGAACGCTGCAAGATCCAAAGCCGGATTTACTCTTGTTGAAATTATGGTTGTGTTGGCAATCATTGGCGCCATGATTGCGGTTGCGGCGCCCAGGCTTTTTAAATCTGAAACCAAACTAAAACCCATTGCCCGCCATTTGCTTGTGTTGGGCCGGGAAATTCGTCACCGAGCGCGCATGACCAATTCGGTGATGCGACTGGTGATCGATTTTGATCCAGAAAAAGGCGCTTATTGGGTCGAAAAAGCTTCCGGAATTACCAAAGTCGATCCCACCATCGACCCGAATAATATAAAAGACGAAGACAAAGAAAAAAAATCCCCTTTTGAACTAGATACCTTGCTAAATAAAAAGAAAAAAATGTTGCCCGCCAATTTACGTTTCTTGCAACTGGAAAGCATCCACCGCGAAGCCCCGATCAAAGAAAATTTGGGTTATATTTATTTTTCTCCGGAAGGATTTGTCGAAGCCTCGGCCTTACAAATTGCCGATAAATCTTCGCCGCCAAAAGTTTGGACTTTTATTTTCAATCCTGTCACAGGCTATATTGTCTTGGTGGAAGAAGCGCGCAGTTTAAAGGACGTGGCGCAGTGAAAATCGAAGTAAGAATAAACAAAAAAGGGTTTACTTTACTGGAAACTTTGCTGGCGCTGATTATTTTGTCCAGCGGAATTATTTTGCTGACCAAATCTTGGGGCAGCAGTCATATGCGGGTGCGAAAAACTCAGTTGGCATTCGAAGTGGAATCCTTACTGGAACGAAAAGTGGCCGAACTGGATATGAAATACAAAGGCAAACCCATCGAAGCCATCCCCGAAGAAGAAGTCGACGATTTCGGTGACAAATACAAACAATACCGATGGAAAATGAAATCGCGATTGCTGGAACTTCCCAACCTGGCCGCCATGCAAAAATCCAAAGATGGTGAAGCCGTCAATCCCATAGTCACCGCAGTGTTTACCGCGCTGACCGAGCACATTCGTCGCACCGTCAAAGAAATGAAAGTCAGTGTGTTTTACAAAGCCCCGGAACAAAACAAAGAATTAGAATATTCAGTGACTTTGTATATGGTCGATTATAACCGCGAAATTGCAGTGCCAGGGATCGGCCCATGAAAAACAAAGGATTTACTTTAATCGAAGTCATGATCTCGCTGACTATTTTGTCGGCCTTGTCGCTGCTGGCTGCTAAAAGTATTCAGCAAGGTGTAAAAACCAAAGAAAAATTGCAAGTGCAGATCGATGATATTTCGCAAATTCGCGACAGTTTAAAACTGATCGAACGAGATGTTAATTTGGCTTTTCACTATCGCGATTTAGAAGTGGAATTGAACGAACTGATTAAGAAAAAACAAAATCCCAATCAACAGCAGCCGCAACCAGGTTTCGGTGGCGCCCAACCGCCGCCTCAACAGCAACCGCCACCACCCACTCAGCCACAAGCCCCGCGTCGCGATCCGGTCACGCAATTTATTGGTGGAAATGATAAGATGTCTTTTGTAACCACCAATAATTCCCAATGGATCAGCGGTGCCCGCCAAGCTGATTTTATTGAAGTTGGATATGAATGGAAAGAATGCAGCAGCCAAGACAGCAAACAAAAATCCAAATGCTTGTGGCGACGTTCGTCCACCAGCGTTGATTTGGATGTCACTCGCGGCGGAGAAGCAGTTGTGATGTTAGAAAATGTTACCGAATTCGAATTGCAATACATCGGCAAAGGAAAAACCGATTGGGTCGGCGAATGGCGCAGCGATTCCGGCGGCGACGGAGCCACCAAAGATAATTTCCCCCTGGCAGTGAGAATTTCTTTGAAAGTGGAAAAAGGCAGCGGCGATCAAGCCAAAAAATATTCGACCCAGATCGTCGCCAATGTTCATTTCCCCAACAACAAGGCGGATGCCAGTGGAAATTAAACAAGAAAAGTTTAAATCAAAGTTTTTTAAAAGACGGCCTAAACAAAAAGGCGTTGCCTTACTGGTCGCCGTTTCTGCCTTGACGATTATTTTATATTTGGCGACCGAAGTTATGTATGATTCGACGGTTGAATACACCGTGCATTCGCAAGGATTAAACCGATTAAGGGCTTATTATGCAGCCCGTGCTGGACTAGAAATTGGTTTATTAAGAATTAAAATTTTCCAATCTGCGCAAAATCGTTTCGGAGCACAATTAAAAGGAACCGGCATCGATTTGGATATGATTTGGAAATTTCCCTTTGTCTGGCCCATTCCCGATTTGCCAGATATTTCTGGTATCGACAAAGACGCGATAAAAAAATTCACCCAGGAATCTTTGATGCAAGGCAGTTATTCCCTGCAAATTCAGGAAGAAGGCTCTAAATTAGACTTAGCCGATTTAATTTCGCCGGTAAAAGCATCGCAAGAATCCGCAAGAAAAAGAATTTTACAATTTTTTGAAAGTAAAGTTGACGGCGATGAAGAATTCAAAAAAAAATACCAAACTTTTCGTTTCGAAGATTTGGTCAACGCCATCACCGATTGGATCAGCCCCAATCAAGCTTCTGTTGGCGGCGGCGACAAACGCCAAGGTTACGAAGAATTAAATAAAAACCAAGAATATTATCCACCCAATCGAATGTTCCGCACGATGGGGGAAATGAAATTGGTGCGCGGAATGAATGATGAAATTTTCGAGCTGTTGAAAACTTTTGTTACTATACATGGGCAACGCGGGGTCAATCCCAACTTAGCAGAACCCGCTGTCTTGAAATCTTTGGATCCCGGAATTACTGACGAGATTGCCAAAGCGATCACCAAACGTCGAGCCGACACCAACGAAGGCGGCCCCTTCAAAGACGATGCTGATTTCTGGGGTTTTGTTCAGCAAAAAGGCGCGCAGTTAAAAAACGATCCAAAACTGACAAAGCTTTATTTTAAAGCTCCGATTACCTTCACAGTAAAATCCACCGGAGAATCCGGCGGAGCGTTGCGAGAAATCAGCGTGATCGTTGTGGATTTGGACAGCACTGCAGGAATTGTGTCCGACATCATAACAGCAGCGAAACAACCCCCCGCTGGACAGCCTCCTGCGACTCCACCAAACCCGAATGACCCGACCAAAGCCCCGCAGACACCGGCCACAACACCGGCCCAGCTTCCCAAGGGACCACCGCGAATAGTATATTGGTCTGAGAGATAATCGACCTTTTTCATTGGGGCAACATTGAGATCTATCGGCATTGATATTGGTCACAGCCAAATTCGTTTAGTGGAAGTGTCTTCTTCCAAAAAAAATATTAAACTAGAGCGATTTGAAATTCGCAATCTCGGCGACAGCACCGGAACCGACCGTGATTTGGAAATCATCGAAAATTTGCGCGAATTAAAATCCAAAGGCGATTGGGATTCTGCTCGCATTTGCGTCGCCCTTGCTCAAGAACAAGTTGCCTTGCGTAATAAAATTTTTCCGTTTACCGATCGATATAAAATTTTAAAAACTTTGGCTTTTGAATTAGAAGATGAATTGCCTTTCGTCACCGAAAACAGCGTCTTTGATGCAAAATTAATCCGAAGAATCGGAAAATCAACCGAAGTCCTTGCTGCTGCGACCCCCAAACAGCATATAGAAAAAAAATTAGCGCTGCTGAAAGACGGCGGCATTGCGCCCTTTTGTTTGTCTTGCGAATCCACGGCTTTTGCCAATATTTTCGAAGGTTGGTATTTGCCCGTCCCCGAAATTCCAGAACGACCGATCACAACTTCACAAGACGGCAGTGTCACCAATATTGATATAGGTCCTTCGGAAAGTTTGCGCATTGTTTTACAAATGGGCAGTAAGAAAACTTTGGTATGTGGATTTCGTGATTCCAGTTTAGTTTCTGTGCGCACTTTGATGTGGGGCGGACACAATATCATTCAAGCCATTGCTAAAAAATATAATATTCCAATTCTAGAAGCCCGCCGGGAATTTGAACAAAAAGGTTTTATCTTAAATTCCCAACAGCAAAACCTCAGCTTCGAAGCCAAAATGTTTTCTGATCTAATCGCCAGAACCGTGCGCGATTTTGTGCGTGATTTGCAACTGTCGATTTTAGAAATTAAATCCGAACACCAAGCTGAAATTGAACAAGTGCAAATGTCGGGCGGTCTGTCGCGTTTAAAAGGCCTGGGGCCGTTTTTAACTCAGCATTTAGAAGTTCCCGTGAACCGCGTGGAAGCTTTAGAACTTTTTAACAATGTGGGATTTGAAAAAAATGAAATCACCCAAAGTCGATTGGCCGTTGCCATTGGACTGGCTATTGATGGGCTAAGATCCACACAAAATCCTCCGATTAATTTTTTAAAAAATGAATACGCGGTTCAATCTTCGTTCTGGCATGATCTTTATGCAGACAACAAAATCTACCTGCAAGCCCTTGCAGGATTTTGGGCGATTATGTTTGTGTGGGCTTATTTGCGGTCGGATTTTTCGCAGCAACTGGAAGACACCGCCAAAGAAGCATTGAAGGCCCAAGCAAAAGTGGCGCAAGTTCCGGGAAAAAGTGCCAGCGAATCTGCCGTCAAAAAATTCATTCAGGAAAACCGTAAAAAAATTCTGGAACTTAAATCAGTGCAAAGTTTATTGGAAATCAATTCGGCTTTGGAATCGGTCAGTCAGCTTAGTGTCAGTGTCCCCGATCGACAAAATTTCCCTGTGCAAATTACGCTTTACAATATTCAAGATCGCAAAGTTCAGATCGAAGGATTTTCCACTTACCAAGACAAGGATCTAAGCCAAGTTTTAAAAAATGCGATGAAATTTGTTAAGAACCCCAAAGCATTGCAGATCCAGGTTGGAAAAACAGCCTCGACCAAAGTTGGCCCTCGAACTTCATTTCGCGTCAGTTATGTTTTTGAGCGCACAAACAATAACAAAGGAAACGAGTGATGTTTGATGAAATAAAAGATCAAATTATTTCTCAGTTGCAGATGTTGTTGGAAAAAATCCAAGAAAATGATCGCTATATTTTACTGCGTGATCGTTTTTCTGTTTTGCCCTTGGGCCAACAAAAAATGATTGTTTACACCGGCAGCATTATTTTTATTCTGATGTTGTTTTTAATTCCCTATGCTTGGGTGGATTCATCGCAAAATTTTATGGCGGGTTTTCGTGACAAAAGATTTTTGATTCGAGACCTGATTCAAGTGCAACGTGACATTGCAGATATTCCGCAAACCCCACCCGCGCTGTCGGAACAGGATTTGCGCGGTATCATTGACGGAAAAATTCAGCAGATCAACGCCATCCCCGAACAACTAATTCGTGTGGATGTCGGGGCAGCCCCCAGCGGATTGATTCCTGGACCACGGGTTGCAACCGCATTGACCGTGGTTTTATCCAAATTAAATTTGCGTCAAGCTTCTGATTTCGCCTTGCAAATGTCGCAAGTGCACCCAGCCGTAAAACTGATGAGCATGAATTGGAAAGCCAATCGCGAAGAACCCAAATATCTGGACGCAACTTACGGTTTGATTGTCATTCAAGTTCCCCAATTTACCGCCCCTATTGCCCAACCGGAAGAAAAGGCCCCCAAGAAAAGCAAAGTGAAAGCAACCGATGAGTAAGCTGCAAGACGTTCTAAAAATAATTTTAAATTTTTTATTACAAAATAAAAAAAGAATTTTTTTAAGCATTTTATTAGCTGGCGTTTTTTACATTTTATTTTTCCCACTGGATGATCTGAATGATTTGATCCAGCAAAAAATATCCCAAGCCAGTGGCGGCGCTACGAATTTGCAGTTTGAACATGTGAAATTCGGCCTCAGTCCCCTGGGGATTTCCTTCGACAATGTCGCTGTTGAAACCACAGGAATGCGGCCCTTGCGAATGGCAACCCTGACGATTGCCCCCGCCCTGTCTTCGCTGTGGAGCCAGAAGCCCTTCGGCAAAGCCACTGCTCAGGGTTTTTTAAAGGGCGATGTCGAAGTCAGCCTTAGTTCGGGTTCCAATACCGAAACAGGAATTGAACGCCAAAGAATCGCTGCCGAAATTTCCAACGTCGAGCTGGGACAATTGAAAAACATTTTTTCTTTGCCCATTAGTCCGTCAGGAAATCTGAAAGCAAGTCTAACGGCCCAGGTCGATATTGATTTTAAAGAACAACCCGAAGGGGATTTAAGATTTGAAATCCAAAATCTGGCCATTGCGTCTTCCTTAGTGCAAACGATGTTAGGCCCTTTGCAGTTGCCCGAACTTAAATTTTCTTCAGCCGATATCAAAGGACGCTTATCAGCTGGCCGATTGTTGATCGAAGAAATTCGTCTGGGCCGCGGTGCCGAAGAAGTCAGCGCGACCATCAAGGGTCAAATTGTTTTGAATCTGATTAAATCGGCGCAAGGAATATTTCCGCAACTGGGAACTTACAGTTTTGATATAGATTTAAATGCTCAAAAATCTTTCATCGATCGTGCGGGATTGTTCCTAAGTTTTATCGACAATGTTAAGTCGCCGACGGGAACAGGCGCTCGTTACCGCTTTCGCGTAGCTGGAACAAGTTTTGACGCGCCCCCAACGATTAGCCCCATCCGATAATCTGAATAGTCCGATCCGAAGTTTCAAATCTCGTCCATTTTTTTTCTGAAATCCCAACAGATCTTACGTCGGTCTGCTCAAAGACTTGCATTCGGTGAACGGAAAGTGAAATGATTGGCGGAATTTAAACGATGGAGGAAAAATATGGCCGGAATCAACAAAGTAATAATCGTGGGTCGTTTAGGTGCGGATCCAGAAATGAAAACCGTAGGACCTAACTCGACAGTGACCCGTCTAAGTCTTGCCACCAGTGAAAATTGGACCGACAAGAATGGGCAGAAACAAGAACGCACCGAATGGCACAGAGTCGTCGCCTGGGGCAAACTGGCAGAAATTTGCGGAAAATATTTGGCCAAAGGACGTCAGGTTTATATCGAAGGACGTTTGCAAACCCGCAGCTGGGATGATGCAACCAGCGGTCAGAAAAAATATTCAACCGAAATCATCGCAACCAGCGTCGAGTTTTTGGGATCGAACAATGAAAATCGCCCGACTCAACAACAAGATAATACTTCGAGCGCGTTTCAAGATTTCGGCCCCGAGCCGCAGTTTGATGCTGCCGAAGAATTACCTTTCTAGAGCTGAATCTGTGTTCGCCTTCATCCGGCGAACGCAGATATTTTATGGTTTTAAAGTTTTCTTATCTAAATTTTGTTTGGCAAGAGCATGGGCAAGAACAAACCACTGTAACGGCACATCGGTATAATCATAGTTATAATCATAATATGAATCGGGGGTTGGCAACTCATCGGGGTGCATTTCAAAATCATTGATAAACCAAACCACCATTCGTTGCTGATGGGGTGGAATTTTCAAATAGGCACCGTAAAGCACCATTAGCGCTTTAATTTCAGCATCAGCAGATTGAAAAACATCAAAGGGAATATTAGCTAATGGAAGTAATTCTTCAGGAGCTCGGACACTTACTTTACTTTTAAGAGCTTCAGACAAGGCCGTCTTTACGCCAATGACATTGTTTGCAGTAATATATCCTGCGATTGTTGTTTCACTGATATTCAATCCGAACAAAGCATTGCATAGTTGTGCATCCGCAAATGACGTTGCAGAAACAATTAAGCTTCCAAGTATGGCTACACTGGCGACAGCAATTTTTTTTAAATGATTCATCTTTATTCCCTTGGTTATATTCTTTGGCAGAAGCCTCTGCCAAATTCGAGCCAACAAGAAAGCCACTAAAATGCATTGGGTTGAAGGAATTATTTGTAGAATCGATTTAATTGGAAATAATTTCACAATCGAGCTAAATTTTTCAAAGAAACGCGTTTCGAAATTGATCCGTTGGGTGGGCAGGTCCACAGATTCAATTGAGGAATGGGCACAGATATTTTTTGCGTTTTATAAATCAGGAAAAAATAAATAAACAGCATTAAAGCAAGAATGAAGTTTGTCTTTGACAAAAACTACATTGGAAAATAGGTAGGCCCTTATAAAGGAGAATTTATGAAAAAATTAATTTTAATTGCGGCGATGATGGTTTCTAGTTCTTTGGCTTTTGCTCGCGGGGATACCGTTAAAAAATATATCTATGGATCTGAACTGGAAACTTATTTGACTTCGGTTTTGGGACTTGTAAACGGGAAGTCTCCGATGGGAACTTCGGTGATTGGCGCAGCACCTTGTCAGGTCGTGTCCTTGGTTGAAATTTTGGGGTCAAAGTTAAATATTACCTCACCCTCTGGCACACTTCCTTTTGGGCAGCCAGCTCATATAGTTAAAAAACAGCAATATGAATTGACCATTACCACCACAGATAATCCTATCAATGGGCATCTTATTATTGTTCAAGAAATTTCGGTGAAAGGGCTTTATTTAACTGCGCAAAGAATTTCTGAAAACGGAGTGGCTGTTGCAAAAGTGACTGCATACTTAGCTCAAGGAACACGCTCTGAAGCTTCTTGCGCTTATGAAACTGCGAACTAATTTTTAATTATAATATGCTTATTTAGATTTAAACTAATTAAGTTTAAATCTAATAAATCGTCATTTCTGACAGGTGAAAAGTTTATTTTCGCCTGTCTGTTTGCGCTCGGAATTCACTTCAACTATCAAATCGAATAAAACACGATCACTTCCGACGCGGAAGTAATTTAAATAAACGGCACCGTTTGCAATATTTAAAATTTCAATAGGTTGCAGAAATTGTTTCGATCGATGCTTTGACACTGGCATTTTCAATATGAAGATATTCGAATTGGATATCCTGCGAAACATTTAAAGTGTTTATAAATTCTCCCAGCCAAGAAGGTGTAAGAACTGCAACACGATCAAAATCCAATTGGATTTTCTTAACCGGAGTCCTCAATTCATTGGCCATAAGCAGCAGTGCCGCTTCGCGACCCTCGGGCCTTGATGTTAGAATTTCCCCAAAGCGCTTGATTAAAATTGTCATTTTAGTGCCCACTGTAAGTATGTTAATACTCCATTATCTTGTGATTCGGATAGCTTTGTCACAGCTGGATGTTTCGGAATTCCCACTTGATAAATGCAATGATTAGAAAAACATATCAGCGAATTTTTATTTGAAGATAAAATTTGTTTACGAGTGAACTTAAGCCCATTTCCTCGCTTTTCCGGAGCACGACCAGATATTACTTTTTCCCAAGCAATTTTTAGAACTTCTTTTGCATCATGATTTGCACCTGCGATTTCTTGCAAGGATTTAACAATTCCGCGCCCTCGATCTGCCACCCCTAAAGTAAGACAGTCAGCCTCGAATGACCAACTCATACAGCACCCCGGCTGGTCCTTCCAATACCCCATATTGTGGTCAAAACTATTATTGGATAATTCCCCACAGCAGGAAACAATCAAAGACGCAATATCAATACCAAAACCTTGCCCCAAACAAAACTCAAGTAGACGAGGCAATCGAGCCGCGGCTTCGCCACGATTTGAAGAGTAAAAAAAATAATTAATATTCTTTTGAGTTTGTCCTGTTAAAAAAAACTCATAAAGTGCTGCATGCGCTTCCATCATCTTTAAACTTACAGATCTTGTGAGAAAAAACTAGTAAAAGTGGGAAGTATCCCCGCCATTTTTAACGAAAACCCAAAGTATCGGAAATCAACAAAACCTAATAAATTGGCTCAATCAAAATCCCGATGATTCCCAGAGTGGAGGTTGGCTCTATTGGAACTTTGCAGAGATGCTTCCGTAGGCAAATAGCTATTCATGCTGCGGCGTTACGAAGAAGGGGACTTGGTAGCGTTTTATCCTCAAGTCGAATTAAATGCGATCACTTCCGACGCGGAAGTAATTTAAATAAATTTTTGTTTAAGTTAGAAAATTAATTTTATCGAACAGGGTTACGGAATAAACATCCACGAAGCTCCGATACTGAGGCTATCTGTGTATCCACCCACAATGGCCGTATTGCCATCCGCACTCACTGCAACTGATTGGCCTTGCCCGCCTGCCCCCACATTCCCAGTTCCCACTAATTTTGCACCCTGCTGAGTCCACACTCCAACCGAGCGTGTATAAACCCACGTAGCTCCGATAAAGGCGTTGTCGAAGCCTCCACGCTCTGTCACACTTCTGGTGGTCTTGTAAAAAATGAAAATTGAAGTTTAAAGTTGCAATTTTCATATATTTTGAACAAGATCATCTATGGCAAAGATTAAAAGAATCTCTTTGATGAAGCAACTTGAAAATAGTGTAAAAAAATCAAGGATTACGGCTTTGATCGGGCCTCGTCAGGTTGGTAAAACGTCCTTGGCTAAGGCATTTATCAAAATACGAAAAACCCAACTCGTTCATTTTTTTGATTTAGAAGATCCGACTGATTTTGATTTGCTTGAAAATGCAAAACTTACGCTTGAGCCATTAGAAGGTCTTATCGTTATTGATGAAGTTCAAATGCGGCCCGAGCTTTTCACTTATCTCAGGGTGAAATCAGATCAGATGAAAAAAACTTCGCGAATACTTCTTTTGGGTAGTTCTTCTCGTGATCTGATCGAAAAGTCCTCTGAATCATTGGCTGGTCGAATTCGTTATATTGAGGTTTCTGGTTTCTCTTTGGCCGAGGTTACACCAGCAGATAAAATATTTCTGCGGGGTTCATTGCCATTAAGTTTTTCTGCAAAGTCTGATCAGGACAGCTATGATTGGCGAAAATCTTATGTGCAAAGTGCCATTGAAAGGGATTTTCGCGGACTTGGAATTGATCTTCCATCACAAAGTCTTCGTCGCATGATCGAAATGATGGCAGGATACCATGCACAAATTTTTAATTCTTCCGAGCTGGGAAAATCTTTGGGATTTTCCCATACTACAGCCAGAAAATATTTAGATATTTTAGTTGGAACTTTTTTAATCCGAGAGCTTAAACCTTGGAATGAGTCCATCCTTCAGCGACAAGTAAAACAATCTAAAATATATTTTCGTGATTCTGGATTGACGAATTATTTTTTGGGATTGAAATCAAAAAGTGAACTTTATCGAAATCCCCGACTGGGCAGTTTGTGGGAGGGCTTTGCTCTAGAAGAAACCATAAAAATGATCGGGGCCGAGCCTGAGGATCTTTATTTTTGGGCCCTTCATCAGGGCGGAGAGCTGGATCTTTTTTGGAAAAATGGCCCCAAGCGCATTGGTTTTGAATTCAAATATTCTGATCACCCAAAAGTAACCAGCTCGATGATTAAAGCACAAAAAATTTTGCACCTAGATCATCTTTACATTGTTTACCCTGGCACGAAACAGGCATCCTTGGGTCAAAAAACTTCTTTATTGCCATTGGGATTTAAGTTTAAACCATAAACTACGCCTAAGCTGCATTTGCAACCAAGCTTGTTTAAAAAACGCCTTGTTCTTTCTGAAAGAAATTTCTCGCTTGCTGCAGGGACGTGAATTCTTGTTCGCACAGCAGGTGACCGACTTCGGTGAATTCTAGTGAACGCAGATTCCAGGTTCCTTTTGCGGTGGGTTCTGCCCACACTTCTTTATTTTGCTCAAAGCTGATCGGTTCAATTTTTCGGTCGGGAAATTCAGACAACCACCAGGCCTGCACTGGGTCGACGACTTTGCAGGATGAGGTGTTGACTCGTTGTGGGGCTTGGTTTTCAAAATCTTTTCTGGCTTGGGTTTTGTAGACGGAACAACTGATTAAACTTGCAACGAAAATAAAAATTGGCATCAGCTTCTTCACAGGTTTTAAGCTTATAAACATGTGTCCCCACATGCTAGTCCAGAATCACTCAGCCTTATACAGGACATTGATCCTGAAAGATTATCTTTTAAATAAAAATTAATTTAATCTTGAATTGTGAAAACCATCATCTGCATCAGCATCATCTTAGTGTCTCAATCCATTTTTGCAGCCCGGGTCAAAGCCGTGAAAGGTCCTCGTGTCCTGTTGGAAATGGAATCCGAATCAGAATTAAAATCGGGCGATGAATTGATCACCTTGGATGCCAATCAAAAAAAGCGCGCCGTAATCAAAGTCGAACAAGTTCGCGGAATGAAGGCCACTGCCGGCACTTTGAAGGGCCAAGCAGACGTCGGCTATACGACCACAGCCCGCGCCAAACCTGCTGCTGAAAAAGCCAAACCCAAAAAAGAAGAACCGGAAGATGCATCCAATGACGATGATGGATTTAAAACCAAAAGGAAAAAAAGCCATATCGGATTTTTTGGTTCTGTTAATCAAGTGAATATGTCGGTCTTAATTGCCAATGCTGCTGGGAATGTGACGGCCAATTTAACCGGAAGTTCTTTTGGCATTTCTGGATTCTATGACCGCGAATGGAGCTCGTTTTTCGCCATCCGACTTTTAGGTGGTTTTGATCAAATCAATGGAACAGGACATTTACCTGCAGAAACCCCCTATTGTTCCAACACCACTGATTGCACTTTTGCCGTTACCTACTTGTCTTTATACGCTGTGGGCCGATTTTATTTTCAACCCAGAAACAATCAATATTGGGCTGGACCAGTCTTTGGATTTCTGACCGCGATGAGCAAATCCAGCACCGTGCTAGACACCGCGCAAATTTCAACAAACCAAGTTTATGGCGGCGCTATCGGTGCAAATTTTGCACTGAGTCCTAAAACTCAATTCCCTGTCAGCATCGAGTATGGTGCTTTTCCCTCGTCCAGCACGGTTAAGGCTAGCATTCTTACAATTCGCGCGGGCTGGGCCAAAAGTTTTTGATCTTCTTTGACTCACACACAGAAATGGTAGGAATAATAGGAAATGGACTGGAGTATTTGGCTTTGGCTTACCATCGGCATTTCAATGATTTCCGCAGAAGCATTCGGCGGCAATTTGCATTTGCTGTTTTTGGGCCTGGCCGCATTGCTGACCGCCATTTCTAGCTCAATGGGTTTTGTTTCCCTGACCGGCCAAATCACCTTATTCAGTTTGTTTTCCATTTTGGGAGTTTTCTTTTTAAACCGATTTATTTTACCCGACGGCAAAACTTCGGCCGAAGAATTTCCCGAAGGCATCGTCAGCGATAAAGACATGGAAGCAGAAATTGAATCGCATATGATTTACAAAGGTGCTCGCTGGAAAGTCTTCAGCAAACTGCCGATTCGTAAGGGGCAGTTGTTTCGCATCCGCAAAGTCGAAGGCATCCGCCTGATCATCGAACCCAAGTAAAAAGATCTGCAATATAATTTGGAGTTTCGGGTTTTAAGTTAGAGTTTACTAATTAGTATTTTTAATTCTTAAGTCTGCACCGCTAGGGCTGGGCGCTTTCCGCAAAACGCGGGCTCCTGCCCTCCAAAAACCGCCGGTTACGGCGGACGCGTCCCGCTTTTTTGAGGTATTTGCGGAAAACGCCCAGCCCTAGCGGTGCAGACTTAAGAATTAAAAATACTAATTAGTAAACTCTAACTTAAAACCCGAAAATTATAAATTTACATTGCTGATCTTTTTATTTGGATTCGATGGCAGCGGCATTTTGTTTTTCTGTGAATGAAATTTTTTTCTGTCTAACTTTTTGACGGATTTGAGTCTTTTTTCATTATGGGTTATTTTTTCTTCTTAAATTTGCTGGGATTTTCTATTGATAGTAATATATTTTTTGAAGTTTTATTTTTAGATAGAGGTTTTTTTATGGATAAGTTTTTTGTTTTGTTTATATTTTTTTCTGCTTATTGCTGTAATTCTTTGGCTGCAGTTTCGGAAGTTTGTGCTGAACTTTATTCGCACGATAAGGCCAAGAATGGGCAGTATCTTGCTGCAGAGGTTGCCAAGATTGAAAATATTCAAGAACTTTTAACGAATCAAGAACTGACACTTGCAAAAGCGCGAGATGTTTTGAAGCGCGAATTATCCGAAGATGAAATGATTGCGATTTCTGCTGCGCATCTTTATGGATTTGATGAAATTGGTGCGGATGGAATCAATTTTGCTCACGTAGGCAATTATACTTTTAAGCAGAATCTTCGCAAAGGATTGATCTTAAAAGGCGTGCCTACTTTAACTGCTGCCGAAATCCGCTTATTGATAAAAAACGAAGTTGTCGGAGTAAAAAAATCCCAACAAAATCGATTGAAAATACTTCTATTCCCTTTAATCTCTGCTGCGAAAGCAGCCTATGAAGCTTTGTTTAAAGTTCAAGAACTAGTTGGTATTCCATGGCTAATGCCTGCACAGTTTGATCAAGAAATTAAAACACTTCTTAATCAAGGATCTATCGAAGGAGCAACTAAGAGATTGATTGAGGTAAGAATGGCGCCGCGTTCCTCTGCTTCAACAGATAGGATTTTAGATCAAATATCGATGAAAAACTGGTTACCCTCTGAAAATGGGCCTGCTGCTGCACCCGTATTTAGAAAAATTCTAATGCCGAATAGGTTTATGAATATCATAGGTATGCTGGCACTGGTGCATGAGTCGCGGCATTTGGTTGGCGGCGCTGGACCACTTTCTTGGATTAAACAGTATATTATTGCGATGACAAGAAGATGGGTTCCTGCCGGAGAGATCATCATCATCCCCTATCGCTATTTTGCAGAGCGAGCCGCAATCGGCGCAACTTGGGAATTGATGTCAAGAATGAGTCCTTACCAAAGATCACAACTTATCAGCGAATTAAAACAAAGACTTCAGAACATATCGAATAACAATGATACCCGAACAATCTCAGTTCTTATCAACTCCCTTCAGTCGGCTGATTTAATCAAACCTCTATTTGTAGCTAAAATTGCACATGCTTCAAATTATGGTCCCATTTCACTTACTACTTCCATAACTCTACATTCTTTATTTATGCCCAAAGAATTACGCAAGGCCGGAATAACAGCCATACTTTATTATTTTTATCCGGAATATTTCACGCAAGCTTTTCATCATTTAGGATTTAATTAATCTCTTAAACCAAACGAAACACTTTATTTTTGATTTGCATTTACCTACAATAATAAAGTGAACAAAACTTGTAATCTGAAAACCGAACTGTCTAGATACTCCCCCTGGATGCGGGGAACTGAAATCTTATCCTTAAGCCTGATGGGCTTAAACCTTGCCTATTTATTTTATAAAATTATTTCTTTGCTGCAGCATCAACTTTGGGTGTTTTTCCTATGTGGGATTTTGGCTATTTTAATTTCTGATTTTGTATCTGGTCTTGTGCATTGGTTTGCTGATACTTATGGTTCTTTGCACTGGCCGGTGATTGGGAATTCGCTGATTCGCAGTTTTCGCGAACATCATGTGGATCCGTCGGCGATCACCCGTCATGATTTTATCGAGCTGAATGGGGCAACCGCTCTGTTGTCGCTGCCATTTTTATTTGTCTGCGTTTTTTTGGATTTAACATCCATTTATGCAATTTCTGGTGTCTGTGTTTTTATTCAGTTTTGCTGCATGAGTATTTTAACCGGGCAATTTCACAAATGGTCGCATTCGGTGAGGGTTCCCAAGCTAATTCAAGTTCTGCAAAGTAAAAATATTATTCTTTCCAAACAACATCATGCGGGCCACCACCAGGGCAGTTTTGATCGCCAATACTGTATGACCACGGGCTGGCTGAATCCGCTGTTGAATCAAATCGGTTTTTTTAGAAAAATGGAAAATGCCATCTTTCGCATTAGTCGAGTTTTGCCTCGAGTAGAGGATCAGAAATTGTTTCAAATCTCTGCCCAAAGAAGTAATTTTTAGCTATCCCGAAAACCCATTCAAGCCAAACTTGACTCTGCTTTGCATTCAACATAGCAACAGACAGCAGGAGATCTTATGAAAACAAATATTTTGGCCGTCACTTTATCAATGCTTTTATCGCAAAGCCTTTTGGCGCAAATTACGAATGTAAAAATCATCGCTGAATGTAAAACAAAAACGGCGCAAACTCTGCAAGTTGTAGAAACTGCACCCAAAAATTTTGCTTTAGTTTTTACAGATGCAGGATTGGCCTATAATGTTTTTGAAACTCGCCAAAATACAAAATGGGATAAATCGAAAGCTGGCAGCGATTGGCGATTAAGCTCGGAATATAAATCTGATTTTCCAGTTTCTACTTCTACGGTTGCCCTGGTATTTAATTTGAGTTCAGAAGACTCTGCCTATCCTTATACGATGTGGCTGCAGGGAAAAGACAATAGTGTCGATGATCTTGGCAATGCCTTATCTAGAAATTATGCTTATGACTATTTTCAAAAAAAATGGGGAATAATGATGAAGGAACTGGGTTACAAAACTCCTTACCCTGCAATTTTATGTCGCGTAGTTGTCGACCCCGCCAGTTTGCAGGAAAGTCGCTCCCCCCACGATGAGAGGTTAAAATTAAACAAGCTGTGTTTTGAAAACAAACCCGATGCATGCTTTCTTCACCAGCGTTGGAATAACAATAGCGTGGATCTTAATCAGAATTGGCCGACTGTCGAATCAGCAAAACTTCCTGACTTCTTATAATCTGCGCAGGAAAGGCTATCGCCAATCAATGAATGAATAGAAATTTTCGCGATTTCAACCAGATAATCGATACCGCTGGTTGATTTTAGCACATAATAAATAAATCTGGGATTTTCAAAAACCACAATTTTTTGGCCAGACTGAATTTTTTCCAGTAATGGAATATCATTTTTAATGGCCGCCAATTCGTCATTTGTAACCAAGCTTTGGTAGGCCATAGGACTTTTTTGTGTGCTGGTATTATTAGGATTCAAATAACTTGATGTGCCGTAACTAATCCGATTGCCTTCCACCTTGAATACGATTTTGGTTCCAACAGAATTCTTAACCGGTGTGCAAACAGTAATATTGATCGGTAAGAATTCCGCCTGGGTCGATAAACCGAATCCAGCGATTAATAAACAAATTATTTTTTTCATATTCACCCTGCTTATAAAAATTAAAACTTAGCGGGACTATAGGGTTTTCCACGGGAAATATCCACCAATGACGATTTTCAAATCTGCAGCCATGAAAAATTCACAAAATATTTACGGAAGAACGCTGCATTTAACTTCAAACCCAAAATCCTCATTGAAACCAAGGACTCCTGTAATAATCGTGCCCGCCGTTAAATTCTCGTTGCTTTCGTCAGCCGGTGAAGCAATCAGTTCTTCGTCCCCGTCATCACCCCAAGTAAACCTATGAATTTTCTTTGGATAAGCTTTTACTTTGTAATAACCCGAATAAATGCCGTTATTCACTGATTGCTTCGTCAAACGATCTGTTTTTTTATCTCGCTCAAACACTTCCAAAATTAACTCACCTTTCAAATCTCCATGAATTTCAAAATGATCTATTGGTGGCTTGCAATTTGGATCCGTTTTTGTGATCGCGCAATTCATCTTAAAAGCGTCAGCAGCAACCGACGGATCAGAAACAAAAAAACACGCAAACACTGCCATAAAAAGAATTTTCAAGAACACCTCCATAATTTTTTGGGAACTCCGCCGTCCAGCTACTAAATGCGAAATCGGCCAGTCATTGCAAGCGAAATCCGTCAGTCAGTAAACAAACCTAAATCCGATTAACCCCAATAACGCCGCGGATTTTTTGCAATTCCAAAATTGCTTGCTGCAACTGATTGTGATCTCGCACGGAAATCTCAAATGTGCAGACCGCGCGATTTTCTTTCGTCGTGCGCACTTGGGCGCTGTCGATATTGATTCCTTGCACGGCAAAGGCTTCTGACATGGATTTCAGCAATCCCGGAACGTCTTGTGAAATGACTCGCAATCGCACGGCTCGCTCTTGTCCAACGGCGGCTTGTTTCACCGTCCACGCAACATCTACTGTGCGCATCTGATCCATTTCGAAAGCTTTGTGACAATCGCTTCTGTGCACGGTGACTCCGCGACCGCGACTGATAAATCCCACGACGGGATCGCCCGGGATTGGATGACAGCATTTTGCAAAGTGCACCAAAATATCGTCCATGCCATCGACACTGATCAGCGAATGCATTTTTTTGCTTTTCGCCGATGCGGATTTTACCACCTTTTCCATAAAGGTCGGTTCGGCCCGCGTTTGCTCGGTGGCTGTTTGCCCAGAATACAAACGTTCGGAAATTGTTTTCGGTTCGATGCGGCCGTAACCCAAACGAATGTATAATTCGTCGATCGAATGCAGACCGAAATCTTTTAACAGTTCGTCAAATTTTTCGCCTTTGAAATATTTTAAATGCGATTGGCCGAATTTTCTAAATTCTTTTTCAATGACTTCTTTGCCAATCAATTGCGAATGTTTGCGCTGTTCTTCTTTTACAAACTGGCGGATTTTAGCTTTGGCCTTGTTGGTGACGACAAACTTCAGCCAATCTTTTGATGGCAGTTGAGTTTTCGAAGTCATAATTTCGACCGTGTCACCATTTTGCAATTGGTATTTCAGCGGCACCATTTTTCCATTCACGCGCGCGCCGACAATTTGATTTCCCAGTTGCGTGTGAATTGCATAAGCAAAATCGATGGGTGTGGATCCATCAGGAAATTCGCGCACTTCACCTTTTGGGGTCAGCACATAAATTTCACTTTCGAATAAATCTGTTTTAACCGTTTCTAAAAATTCTTCTGGGCTGCGCATCGTCTGATGCCATTCCACCAACTGCCGCAGCCACACTGCTTGTTGGGAAGTTTCATCGGTAATTTTACCGCGTTCTTTGTATTTCCAATGTGCAGCTATCCCTTTTTCTGCGATCTCGTGCATTTCTCGGGTGCGAATTTGAATTTCAATGCGTTCGCCCTCTGGCCCGACAACCGTTGTGTGCAAAGATTGGTAATTATTTGCTTTTGGCATCGCGATAAAATCTTTAAATCTTCCCGGAATGGGTTTCCAAATCGAATGAATTTGTCCAAGGGCCGCATAACAATCGCTGACGTTTTCCACGATCAGACGAAATGCCAATAAATCAAAAACCTGTTCGAATTCAATATTGCGTGCCTGCATCTTGCGATAGACCGACCACAAATGTTTCGCTCGACCGCTGACGACACCTTTAACATTGGCTTTGCCTAAAACTTCGTCGATCTGGCGGGCAACGCCTTCGATAAAACGCGAACGTTCCATTTCATTTTTTTTGGTTTTCTGATCCAGTTCATAAAAAGAATCGGGGCGATAAAACTTGAAACACAAATCTTCTAGTTCAATTTTCATCGCATTCATCCCAATACGACTGGCCAGCGGAGAATAAATTTCCAAAGTTTCCAGAGCAATCCGCGATTGTTTTTCGTAAGGCATATGGTGCAGGGTTCGCATATTGTGCATGCGATCGGCTAATTTCACCATCACCACACGCACATCTTTTCCCATCGCCACAATCATCTTGCGAATATTTTCGCCTTGTTTTTCATGACTGTTTTTAAATTTGATTTGCGAAATTTTAGTTACGCCATCGACAAGTTCGGCAATGGTATCGCCAAATTCTTCGCGGATTTTTTGTAAGGTGATGTAGGTGTCTTCCACAGTGTCGTGCAAAATTCCTGTCACGACGCTGTCTAAATCCAAATGCAGATCTGCTAAAATTCCCGCAACACTTAACGGATGCGAGATATAAGGTTCGCCGCTGCGGCGGAATTGTCCTTGATGGGCTTTTTCAGAAATTGCGTAGGCTTTTTCGACAATACTAAGGTCGGCCTTGGGCCAATAGGAACGGATCTTTTCCAGCAGTTCTTCGATGGTTTGTATGCTGTCCGGTTCACCCATTAAAGGATCTTATCGGATTTAGGTGATGAAACCAAAGGCTGAAATCCTACTTATTTAGATCTTTTTCGATCTCGTCCATAGCTAATTGTGGAGTTAAATGGTCCTCATAGCCGATATTACCGGCGGCCACTTCGCGCAAAGAGGTCACGATGAACTTATTGTTTCGGGCGGCAACTGTGCCTTCGGAACCCTTCATCAATTGCTTAGTTCGTTTGGCTACCAATAAAACCAATGCAAATCGATTGGGAACTCGGTCCATACAATCTTCTACCGTAACTCGTGCCATGATCACCTCTGCTAGATAGGTTCTACAAAACTCATAGAAGCTCTTCAATCTTTTTCTTGAAAATTTGGAAAGATAAATCGAATTCGTCGTTTACAAAGGAAAAATCAAAGCTTTTGGCGACTTCGATTTCCTTCTGGGCGTTCTGCAGGCGCACTTCGAAATCCTCAGGAACCCCACCGTCGCGCTTAAGGATCCGTTGTTTCAAAACCTCGATCGATGGCGGCAATATGAATAAAGTGAAGGCCTTAGGGTAAAGGCCCTTCAGCGTCCGCGTTCCTTGCACATCCACATCCATAATCGCACAGCGGTTTTCACGCCAAGTCTGTTCCAACTGATCTTTGGGGGTGCCATAAAAATTGGTGTGCACCAAAGCCGATTCGACAAAAAAACCCTGAGCCTTTTTTTCTTCAAACTGAGCTTTGGAAATAAAATGATAGGGCTGACCTTCGGATTCACCCTTGCGCATCGAGCGCGTAGTAAAAGTAATGATATCCACCAAACGCGTGTCTTCTTTGACAAGGCGTTCAACAAAACTAGATTTACCGGCGCCGCTGGGGGCTGCAACAAGAATTAAATTTGTTTTCATTCTATGTTTTGCACCTGTTCCTTCAGCCGTTCGATCCAAGTTTTCATTTCCACCACGGTTTTGGTGGACTCTTGAACATTTTGTTTGGAACCGATGGTGTTTGTCTCGCGCAAAAGTTCTTGGGTGTAAAAATCCAGCTTTTTCCCGACCGAACCATCGGACTTAAGTAGGGCTTCGAACTGTTTTAAGTGTTCACACAGGCGCGTGATTTCTTCGTCGATGTCCATGCGATCTAAAACAAACAAGACTTCTTGATACAGTTTATCCGGGTCCAACTGAATATCACTTTTCCATTCTTTCATCCGAGTGTCCAAACGCGCCGTCATTTTCTTATGCAATTCTTGGCGGATTTCCGGTTGGTGGCCTTCGATGATTTTTACTTTTTTATTCAGCTCTTTTAAAATTTGCAGCAAGTTTTTTTCCAGCGCTGAACCTTCGCGTTCGCGTTCCTTCAGACAATTCTGACAAGCCTGTTCGACAGCTTCGAGCAAAAGTTTTTTTTCTAAACTTGTTTTTACGGAAATATCTTTTTTCTTAAGACTGTCGTGATTTTTTAAAAACAGCTCGACGCTGGGCTTAAAATCTGTGCCGATAATTTTGGCCAGTTTTTTTCCCAGCTGGTGAAATTCTTTGACCAGGTTTTCATCTAAATTTTCGATTAAGGAGTCGGTTAATTTTCGCGAGATATAAATATCAATGGTGCCGCGTTGAAAGTATTTGGCCAAAGTTGTGCGGACTTCGCTTTCGAACATAAAATATTCGCGGGGCAGATGGAACTTGGGTTCGAAAAAACGGCCGTTAATGGCGCGGATATTCACATCAATGCCAAGATGAGAATTCTTAACTTGCGAAGATCCAAATCCGGTCATGCTTTTCATCTATACTATTATGCGGTCACCCAGGAAAAATCGCAAGCCAAGTTGAACAAGATGGTCAGTAGAGGTTTCCAAATTCCATTGAATATCGCCGTCCCGTTGAAACCAAGTGCGCTGACGTTTTGCCAAATGAATGGTCGATTGAGTGATCTTGTCGAGCAACCATTCCTGATCGCGATTTTCCTGTTTCTTAAGCAAGACCTCGCGGTAACCCACCGATTGCAAGGGCTTCCAATCCTGTAAACCTGCTGCAATCAAGGCATCGACTTCTTGTTCCAATCCATCTGCCAGCATTTTTTCAGATCGCGCGCGAATGATCTTGCGCAAATGATCGCGTTCTTGATCCATACCCAGTTTCAGGACTTCATAGGGGAAAGACGTTTTTTGAAACTCGCTTTTTAGTTCGCTCCACCGTCCCTGCCCTGACAAAACAACTTCCAGTGCACGGGTAATTCGGTAAGTGTCGTTGGGATGCAAAATTTCGATGGCCAAGGGATCTAATGCCGCAAGTCTTCTTAAGCATTCTTTGCGGCCGGCCTCTGTTTGCATTTTTTCTTTTAACTGCAAACGCAATTCTTGTGGAATGGGGGCGATTTCGAATTGACCTTTTTCTAGGGCCTGAAAATAAAATCCAGTGCCGCCCACCACGATCCAGTTTTGATTTTCTGGATTGCTTTCGATCAGTTTAAAAAAATCTTTCTGATAATGCCCTGCTGTTGTTTCATCGGGCGGGCTGACATACTGATACAGATCATGAGGAACTTTTGCTTTTTCTTCTGTTGTCGGCTGATTGCTGCCTATTTGTAAATGCCGATACACCTGCACACTGTCGCAGTTGACGATTCTGGCCTGGGTTTTCTGCGCAATCTGCATTGCCAACGACGACTTTCCCGTCGCAGTTGGACCGACAATAAAAATAAACTTGGGTTTATTTTTATTGATCATTTATCCCCGCCGACCGAAAGATTTTTCAATTTCATACCAGCTTTGTTTAAAACTGACCGGTCGACCGTGCGGACAGTATTTGGATTCTGGAAAATCATCCATTTCTTTTAGTAGATTTTTCATTTCTTCTAAACTTAATGCTTGGCCCGCGCGCACGACGCTGTGACAAGCCATGCTGGCGCACAGATCGGCAATGTATTTTTCCATTTGAAAACTGCCGCCACGGTCAATAATTTCATCGGCACTTTTCATCAGGCAAGGACCATAAGCCCGATCGGAAATCCAAGTTGGACCCGATAAAATTCCCAAAGTTTGCGGTCCAAGGGCCTCGATGCGAATTCCGATTTGCAATAAACTTTGCTCGATGGAAAACAAGGCTTCTAATTTTTCGCTGGCCATATCGAGCGCCAGTGGAAAAAGAAAATCTTGGATAGGAACTTGACCCTGAGCAAAGGCTTTCATTAATTTTTCAAAGACAATGCGTTCGTGGGCCGCATGTTGATCCACCATAATCAGCCCATCTTTGGATTGGCAGACCAGATAAGTAAGATCGGCTTGCCCGATGATTTGCAGATCGGACCAGAATTTAAAGGCCTGTAAATCTTCTGATTTATTTTCATGCGTATTATTATCAAACGCATTGTCTGGTCTGTTTTCGGGAATAGATTGCGGGGGATCAAAATTTTTCTGCTGATACTGCGTTCGCTGCAGTTCAGGGAAATTCAAAGATTGCTGGGAATCCCCGCTGCCCGCAATCTGCGGCCCGCGGCCAGCAGCCTGAGCTGAACTCTGTTCGCGGAAATCAGACCTCTGCCCTCGGAATTCCGGCACCGGCACTGCCGCCACCGAGTTCCCCTGCAGATGTTTTTCCAAAGCATTTCGCGTCGTATGATAAATGCTTTGAAACAATATCTGGGGATCCTTAAATTTTACCTGCGACTTCGTGGGATGAATATTCACATCAATATCCTGCGGATTGATCTGCACCAAAATAACGCCGGCAGGATATTGCCCGTGCATCATGAAATTTCTTTGCGATTCTAAAAATGCGGTTTGCAACGCACGGTCTTGAATCCAACGATCTTGCGCAAAGATCCAAATATTTTTTGAATTGCGTTCGCGGTGATCGGGATTGGAAAAATAAACTTCGATGGATCCCCACAGATATTTTGTGCTGGCTGAAATTAAATTAGGAATTTCTAAAATCTGCTCGGCCCTCAGTTTTTGATTTTCCACTGCGGCAAAATAAAATTTCAATTCATTTTTATCATAAAAACGAAATTCTACTTGCGGATGCGACAAAGCAATGGCTTTGCACACCAATTTCATTTGCGCAATTTCTGTGGAACTGGATCTTAAGAATTTTTTTCGCGCCGGTAAATTATCAAACAGTCCATCAATCTGCAGCCAGGTTCCGACTTCGGCTGCTTTGGCATTGCAGGAAAGTTTTTTGCCAAAATCCAAACACAGTTCCTGACCGTATTCCTGATCCTGGGTGCGCGATAATAATCGCAACTGACTAACGGCCGCGGCCGAAGCCAGCGCTTCGCCGCGAAAACCGTAAGTGGATAAATTCCAAAGATCTTCGGTTTGACGAATTTTACTGGTGGTATGTCTTAATACTGCAAGTTCAAGTTGATCGGCGGGAATGCCCGCACCGTTGTCCTTGATGGAAATCGAACAGCCGCCTTCGGAAACGCGGACTTCGATTTGCGAAGCTTTTGCATCCAAACTATTTTCTAATAATTCTTTTAGTAAATTGGCCGGTCGCTCAATGACTTCGCCCGCTGCAATTTGTCCTACTACATCAGGATCTAAGTGCTTGATCATTGGCAACCTTATCTAGCCCCAGCGCCTAAACTAATTAGCACCAAAAACGACATAGCGAATGCTTTTTTCATTATTTTTCCCGTACTCGTTATTGCAATAAACACTGTTAAGCTTTTCTCACTCTGGTCTAGTTGGGGCAAGTTTATTTAAGTTAACAATTTAAAAATATCTGGTGATTTTATAAAATAATGACCGGATTAAAAATAGCCCATCTGACTTACAGACAGATGGGGTTTCTTCCAGGAACTACGGGATTCCCATTGCAATCCCGTTCAGCAATTAATGGCTGAGACAAAGATTGGATGAAATCTAAAACCTCTGGGGTTGAATAAAGCGGACCGCCTGAATCTGCAGCGGTGTTGATCTTAATCGGAAGATCGCTCAGTCCCACTAAAGTCCTATCCAATGGAACATACAAATTGAGTTTCCGCCCCCGAGACTGGGCAAGGTCAATGACTTTTCCAGAAACTAAATTCAGTCGAAGGTAATAGCGGTTCAACAACTGATCAACGCCTAAGGATGGCTTCGGAGCATACT
>JBBQHD010000002.1:0-74246 GCA_038323665.1 Bdellovibrionales bacterium | reverse complement strand
GTATGTTGTGCTTTCCAAAGAAAGGATCTGTCCTTTTTTAATATAGGGCAGGCAGGCTTCCGTAGTATCTATAACATAACTTAAATCAGGCTCGCGGTATTTATTCAAAGGCGTTGGAACACAAAGAATAATGGCATCAACTTTAGAAATTTCAGAAAAATCCGAAGTGGCGGAAAGATTATTATTTTTCACCAATGCCGAAATAGTTGAGGATGGGACATGTTCAATATAGCTTACGCCGTCCCTAAGTCGCATAATTTTATCATTGTCGATATCGAATCCAATGACTTTGAAATTTTCCTCTGCATAACGAATTGCCAGTGGCAAACCCACATAACCTAATCCAACGATTCCAATTTTGGCTTCTTTGTTTTTAAATTTTAAAATTAATTCTTGGCTTAAAGACGTCGGGGATGTTGGCATAATAATCCTTTACTGTTTAATTAAATCCGTAATCTTAATCTGCAAATTTATCAACTTACAACTGACAATTTCAGCTTACAGAAAGCCGAAGCTCAAAGGAAACTCTGGTTTCATTCTGAGATTGATTGATTGCAGCACCGTGAATCAAAAAAGGAGTAAACACCAGTGCCTGGCCGTATTGAGGGTTGGGGCGAACCATCTTGAGTCCTTCTCGACTGTTGACTATACCTGGAACTCGATAATCACGACCATTGATTTTTGCACCACCATTTTCAGTGCGCAAAACTTGATTTTCTTTCCAAAGATGGCTGCCGGGTATTAAGGGCAACGAAGTTTTGTTGGTGCAGCCACTTATCGGAATCCATAAGTTAACTGTGTTTTTCCAAATATCTAAGTATCCATCACGATGAGGAGGATTAATGTCTAAACTCTGTGGGCGACTGATGCGCACAATAATAATTTCTTCAACCAATTCGGGATTGATATGCGATACTTTGCGGTCCAGTATTTGACCCACTCTTTGGGTAATGGCACGAGTGTCTAGATTCAGATCTTTAAACTTTAACTCCCGAGTCATGGTTGTAATAGTTCGATGCAAATCATCGTTTTTTACATGCTGATGATATTCCTCGAGTCGAAATGAGCTGAGGTCTTCTTCCACACCAGCTTGCTTCATGGATGCAATCACAACTTGCGTGGTTTGCCTTTTAATTTCTTGGAATTCCGTTTCACTAAAAAGATCTGCAATCGTAAAGCCCTCTTGAACCCAAGAGGTGCTCGAGATGGAATTTTCTTTGGGTTTAAACAAGCACGCATCTCCCCCCCCAGAAAAATTTTCCGGAAATTTCAAATTCAAAAGGGAGGCTATCAATCGTCAATTGGCAAAGAATTTTTACCTCACTGTCTAGGCGTATTCATCATTTTCTGAAAGCCCATGCAGAGTCAAATAATGATCAACGAGTTTTATAATCTTTTCGGATTTAGGTAGAGTATTTTTTAAAACGTATTCAGAAATTTCCTCACTGTATTGTTCAAAATTAAATTTTTTAATTGCATAATGATTTACAGAAATTGGTTTTCCTGGAATATAGCGCGAAAAGGGTTTTATATTTTTTAAAACCATCGCCCCCATTCCTACGATAGAGTAAGAACCCACAACGCAGCGTTGGTGGATCGCGCAATCCATCGACAGACTGGCGCCTTCTAAGATTTTACAAACTCCGGCCAAGGCCACCATTGCTGTCAAAACAACTTTGTCTTCCAAAAGCACATTGTGAGAGATATTGGCTCCTTGCATAATAAAAACATCGTTTCCAATATTGGTTGTTTCACCATAACAAGGCTTTTGAATCGCTGAAAATTCCCGAATGATATTATTATTGCCAATGTAAATTTGTGCTTCAGAGCAGTCATAACGTGGGTTACGGGTATCGGCGCCAGGACTGCCGATCACGGCGTGCGGTCCGATAATATTATTATCTCCGATCACCAATGGGCCACTTAAAACTGTATAGGGTGAAATTTTATTATTTTCCCCCAGCTGCACTTTTTTGTCGATGATCGCCGTCGGGTGAATTTCGTTCATAATCCTCCTAATTAAAACTGGGGTTTAAAGTATAGGATTTAAAACTTAAAAGTTGATTGTCTTTTGCGCTGACCTGGGGATTTTGCAGTGGCCACTGAATTTGCAAATCAGAATCATTCCACATAATTCCAGCTTCTCCTACTGGGTTATAGTTGTTATCGACTTTGTAAAGTATGTCGGCGTCTTTATTTCCTAAAACACAAAAACCATGAGCAAAGCCTGGGGGAATCCACAGCCATTCCGGCTTATCCCCAGAAAGCTCAACAGAAATATATTTTCCGAAAGTTGGCGAGTTTTTACGAATATCTACTGCGATATCAAGAATAGCTCCGCTCAGACAAGTCACCAACTTCCCCTGCGGTTGATTCCATTGATAGTGCAATCCGCGCAAAACTTGCGGCTTTGATCTGGAAAAATTATCCTGGATAAAGGCAGAAGATATGCCTAATTTTTTAAACTCATCAAGTTTAAATCTTTCCGTAAAAAAGCCTCTTTCATCATGAAAGATTCTAGAGCTTATTAACAGGGGTCCTTCTATAAAAAAAAATTTACTTTCCACATCTAAGATGTAAGAGCGCTTTCGCTTTTAGTCAAATCAGTGCTGTGCTATAATCTGTTCCAGTGCTTGATCCCAGACGCGCATTTGAAAACCAAAGGTATTGATAAATTTTTGATTGCTAAGGCGAGAGTTCTTGGGGCGCTTTGCTGCGGTGGGGTAATCCGCAGTTGAAATAGGAATCGTTTTTTTTATCTTAAGATCGAGTTTGCGAGATGCCGCCAAGGCAAAAATTTTCTCAGCCAAGCCCGCCCAGCTGGTAAAGCCCGCATTGGTTAAATGATAAATTCCCGAGGGAAACCTAAGCGTGTCGATGCGTTGCTGTTCCGCCTTTTGCAATGCCGTCCAGCTTGCTACGGCCAAATCCTGAGCGGAAGTAGGAGATCCTATTTGATCCGACACTATTTTTAACTCTTCGCGCTGAGCCCCTAGTTGCAGCATGGTTTTCACAAAATTTTTCCCGAAAGGGCTGATCACCCACGAGGTGCGAAATATAAAATAGTCGCAACCACTTTCTTGAATTTTTTTTTCTCCCTCGGCTTTAGATTGGCCATAAATATTGAGGGGATTTTTTGCATCCTGTTCTTGAAAAGGCTGATCTCCGTGCCCATCAAATACATAATCAGTCGAATACCAGACAAAGGGTATTTTCAGTTCTGCGCACTTGTTCGCAATAAGACCCGTTGCCACCGAGTTTACCTGAAAGCACTTTTCGGGCTCACTTTCGGCTTGGTCCACCATTGTGTAGGCGGCTGGACAGAAAATATGCGTGGGTTGATGCACTGAAATTGCTTTTAAAATCTCATCCGATTTTTCTAAATCTGCCTGCTCTTGACTTAAAAATAATGAGTTCGAGGGAAGGCTTTTCTGCAAAGAAGTTGCAACTTGTCCTTGAGATCCAAATACGAGAATACGGCTTTGCATGAGCTGAGTATTGCCGCACATGATGAGTCTATGCAAGATTGAATCTCTGCCCTATTCATTATATTGCTTATAGTGTGGTAAAATTAGAAATCGTCATACCCGCCTACAATGAAGAAAAAAATATCCCCGAGCTGGTATCTAGAGTGCTTTCGGCTGCTCAGAAATTTCAATTTTCTAAAGACGATTTTAAACTTTTATTGGTTAATAATGGCAGCACAGATCAATCTCAGGCTGTGATCGAAAAAATATTGCAGGATCAGAAAATCAGCGATTGGGTTCGGGCCATCACCATAGAAAAAAATCAAGGATATGGGTTTGGAATTTTACAGGGCTTGCGCCAAACTCAAGCCGAATGGGTCGGGTGGACACATGCTGATTTGCAATGCGATCCTGCAAATATTTTTATTGGCTATCTTATGGCTGCCCTGCAAAAAGACCGCCCAGTTCTTGTAAAGGGGCGTCGCAAAGCACGACATGCCAAAGACCGCCTGGTCAGTCAGGTTTTTGCCCTGATGTGTAGAATTTTTTTGAATTTAAAAATAAGCGAGCTCAATGCCCAGCCTAAAATATTTCACCGAGATCTTTTAAAGAAAATGATCAACCCACCCCATGATTTTGCATTGGATTTATATCTGCTGTACATTTCGCAAAAATCGAAAACCGATGTTTTAGAGTTTGATGTTTATTTCCCTTCCCGAATTCATGGTTCTTCGAAATGGGCCGCACATTTCGTCAGTCGCTATAAAACAATTTTTAAAATGCTCCGCTATATTATTGCTTTGAGTTTTAAAGAGGGCCGACTGTGAAAAAATTTTCGTGGAAAACTTTTTTCTTTATTGGTTTGGCGATCCGAATCGCTTGTTTCTGTCTAAACCCGCTCAGTCCAGCAACAGATTTATTCATACCTTTTATTGACCGTGGGATTTTGGACCCTTTTTCGAATCCATGGTCTTTAAGTGATGCTCACTTTTTCCCCTATGGCAGCGTGCTTTACTTTATTTTATTTTTTCCTAAATTTATTTTTTATAAAATATTTGGCGCCAATTTTTTAGGAAGCACTTTGCCTTCTGTCGGAGTGCTCAGATTAATTCTATTGCTTGCCGATTTAGCTCTTTTAAAAATTTTATTTAAACTGAACCATGATAAAAAAAATAAGCTTCTTTGGTTTTATTGGCTCAATCCCGCAATTATTTTTATTAACTATTATCTGATCCAGCTGGATATCTTTGTGGCTCTATTCACTATTCTGGCGGTGCTTTCTATACAAAAAAAGCAGCCTTTTTATTTCTCGGCCTTATTTTTGGCACTTGCGGTCTTGTGTAAATTTCCTGCGATTGTATTGGCTCCTTTATTCCTTGCCTATATTTGGAATACGCAGTTTTTGCAGAATTCCTTAAAAAGTCTCAGCGCTTGGCTGATTGTTTTCTTGGGAATTGTTGTTTTGGGGTTTACTCCCCATTTTTTATCCAATGTGATTGGCCATGTCAGTGTCAGTTCCCCAGAGGCTTTGCGAGTGTTTTCCTATAAGTTTGATCTGGGTAACGGGGTTCAGTTTTATATTGGGCTGACCTTGTTTTTTGTCGCTTTGATTCGCCTGATGCTTTCCTCTAAAATGACCGCAAGGGGCTTGTTTTATTCTTGTGGATTCTTATTTGGGGTTCTGATTATCAGTACTCAGGCTGCGCCTGGATGGTATTTTTGGATCTTACCTTTTTTCGCATTATTTCTGGCGCAATATCGAACCCGATCAGAAATATTTTTAATTGCTGCCTGTTTTTTCTATTTAATTTTATTCTCAGAGCTCATCGAACAGCACTTAGGGGTGACTTTAAGTAATCAGATTCGCAACTTGGTATTTACATTGTTGCAGGTTTGCATAGCCGCGATTTTATTTTTAATTTGGAAATATGTCATTCGAATTGAAATGCCGTTAAGCAGGCGAAATCGCCCTTTCCTTATTGGCATCGCCGGAGATTCCGGTTCTGGTAAAAATACTTTAAGCGAAAGTTTGCGAAAATTATTTAATGATTCCAACAGTGTTTTTCTTGAGGGCGATGACTACCATAAATGGGAACGCGGGAATGAAAAATGGCAGGACTACAGCCACCTCAATCCAAGGGCCAATCATTTGCAAAGCTTGATTCAAGATGTATTGGATTTATCCCGTGGGCAATCGATCAACCGTTCGCAATATGATCATGAAACAGGTCAATTTACGGAAAGTCGGCTTATTGAAACTTCACGAACAATAATTATTCAGGGGCTTCATACATTTTATCCGGTTTTACTTCGCAATAGTTTCGATTTTAAAATTTATACCGAGCCCGATGAACAGTTAAGAATTTTCTGGAAAATCAAACGAGATGTTTTAGAACGAGGCGCTAATTTCGAAAAAGTAAAAAGTTCCATCGAGAATCGAAGACGGGACGCCCACCAACATATCGCCCCACAAAAGGGTTTCGGCGATTGGATTATTCAATCTGCTAGTGAAAATAAAATTTTTGAAGATTGGAATCATTTAAAAAAACTTTTATCCGAACCAAAGATTCTCGAGCCAAAGATTTACCAAAGACATTTAATCAGCAACGATGTGCAAATGGATCGTCTTTACGATAGGTTTTGTAAAATTAAAACTTTGCAAGTGACCTACATTCCCTTACAAAGCGATCCAAATTTTATGAGTTTCGAAATACATGGGGATATCTCGTCCGAGCAAATTGCAAAAATTGCAGCTGAAGAGTTTAGTGATTTGCGCCAGCTTACAAGATCCTACTGGCCTCCGCAGTGGCAGGATAATTTTTCAGGAATTAATCAGCTAATATGTTTGGCCTTTATTCGCAGAAAGGAACTTTATTATGCCATTTAAAATTCATTTTATAGAGCATCGTAAAAATGCCCTTGATTCTTTGGCTGCGGTTGATCCCAATCATGGAGTAGAAATTGATATCCGCTCTGATATTCACCACCCGGGGCGGCTGATCGTGACTCATGATGCTTGGGGACTGGGTGCAGAGTTTACAACTTGGATTAAAGAATTTTTAAAATTCAAACTGAAGGGCCTTTTGATTATCAATACCAAAGAAGATCAATTGGAAGAAACTATTATGAATTTAATGAAGAAAAATAAAATTGAAAACTATGTATTCTTAGACACAACAATTCCTACCAGTATTCGATGGGTGGGCAAAAAACACGGCTCTCGTCTTATGGTTCGAGTTTCAGAATATGAAACAGCAGAGTTTGCATTGCGCTTTAAATCTAAAGTAAAATGGATATGGCTGGACTGTTTTTATGGTAAACCTGTTGCCCTCAAGACTGCAAAAGCCTTAGCGAAGCATTTTAAAATTTGTTTAGTGTCCCCAGAGCTGCATGGGCTTGAAATTCAAAAAATTTCTAAGTTTAAACCTTTGCTGCCCTATGCATCGGCGATTTGCACAAAAAGCCCATCTTCCTGGCAGAAACTTTTATGAAAATAAAAAACATTATTTTTGATCTTGACGATACTCTGGTGGACTCTGAGGGCGCCTATAAAGACGCCGTTTTAAAGTGTGGAATTCAAGATGAAGAAAACTACTGGGCTGCTCGCGCGCAAGTAAAGAAAAACTTACCCAGCGGGCACGTCAGCGCAAGGAACCGTTTTCTGTATCTAAAAGAATATTTGCAAAACAAGAATGATTTTTCACCCAAAAAAATTTTTGAACTTATGGATAAAATGGAACAGGCCCTTTTTGAAAATCTTAAGCAGCAATGTCAGGCATTAGAAAGGGACAAATTATTTCTAAACCTTAAGAAAAGTGGTTACAGCTTGGGTGTTTTGACGAATGAAAATATTCGCACACAAACTTTGAAACTAAAAGCTATTGACCCCGAGTTAAAGTATTTTGATTTTTTTGTAACCTCCGAAGAGGTGGGACTGGAAAAGCCCAACAAAAGAATATTTGATTTTTTTCTAAACCGATCGCAATGGTTGCCTGCGGAAACTGTTTTTGTCGGCGATAACTATGAAAACGATATTAAGGGCGCAATGAATTGTGGTCTTAAAGCAATTCTGACTATTGAATTTCATGATGAATCTAAGTTGTGGTCTGAGTGCGTGATTCAAAAACTTAATCAACTTGAAGCAACTCTTAAAAGGCTGAACCAATGATGATCAAGCTGATCTGTCTTATCTTGGATGCGATTTTAATTTTATTTGTCTACGAACAAAGCATTTCATTGCTGACGTCAGTCGAGCATTTTCCCTATATCACTTTACTGCTTAGTGCTGGCTTTTGGTTGATTTTGTCTCTTTCAACCACGAGTTCTTATCTTTTGGGATTGTTTGAAGTCGATAGTGAACAGCCTGTTAAAAATTCTTTGCGAAAAACAGTTCTACTTTTGATTGTTACTTTATCGGGAGTGGTAATCATTAACTTCTTCTTAGGCAAAGAACGAACAGGAATTTTTGATAGAAAAGTTCTTTTCACTGCCCAAAGCATTTGGTGCTTTTATATCTTTTTATCAAGATTTTTCGTCGCTTTAAAAAAACGACAAAGCTCGATCGGCAATCATTGGCTGGTGGTCTGCAGTCCCAATCTTGTTGATCGAGTCAAAAAGGAAATCACTCGCGCGGACCCCCAGGCCAAATGGCAATTTGAGGAATTCTTTAAGCCCGATTTTTTTAACTCTAAAAATTTATTTTCCGGAGTTATTTTCGGCATTGATTTGCAAAAGCTTGATAGCTCTATAAGTGCAAATCTAAGTACCCTGCGCCGCCAGGGGCAAAAGTTTTTTGAGCTCAGTGATTTTTATGAACAAAAACTTTTTAAGATCCCTGTTTTCCACCTCAATTCTTTTTGGTTTATCTTATCAAAAGGTTTTGGGCTGATTGGTAATAAATTGCAGATTCGTATCAAGCGTCTTTCAGATTTATTTTTGGCACTAATTTTATTATTTATAACCTGGCCACTGATTGTTTTAACGGGGATTGCTGTTGCCCTAGAGTCTGGATTTCCTATTTTTTATCGACAAAAGCGGGTGGGCTTAGATGAAAAAACTTTTTCATTAATTAAGTTTCGCTCTATGAAAAAAGATGCTGAAAAGGATGGGGCTCAGTGGGCTCGGCAAAATGATTCTCGTGTCACTTTGGTCGGACAGTTCATTCGCATGACTCGACTAGATGAATTGCCTCAAATTTTCAATGTTCTGCGCGGAAGTATGAGTTTTGTAGGCCCCAGACCCGAGCGACCAGAGTTTACCGAAGAACTTCGAAAGCAGATTCCTTTTTATCAAATGCGTCATATTGTTAGGCCCGGAATTACGGGCTGGGCGCAAGTTTGTTATCCCTATGGAGCTTCTGTAGAGGATGCCATTCAAAAATTAGAATTCGATTTGTACTATATTAAAAACTATTCGATTTTCTTGGATATTCTAATTTGCATGCGCACGATACGAGTGGTTTTATTTGGTAAAGGGCGTTGATGAACTGGCTATGGGCGTTGTTTCTATTTTCCACTTTAGTTTCTCAGACTGCCATGGATGTCTTTGCAAGCTTGCTTTTGATTTTTGCGTTGTTTCAAATCAAAAATAAAAATCCTTTTCTGATTTTCCCGCCGCAGTTACTGCGTAATTTAAAAATTTTTTCAGGCGTTGTTATATTGTGGTTTTCAATTTGCGCGATCGGTTTCTTGGTAAATTCCCCCACCCCCAGTCGCTGGTTGCCTCGCCTCATTGAGTTTAAATGGTTGATCTTATTTTTAGCTTTTGTCTGGTCGGCTCAACAAATACCGATAACAGAAAAATTCTTAAAGAATGCTTCCATTGCTTTGATTTTTTGTGCGCTTTACGCCATTTGCGCTTTTGCTATTGGATATGATCCAATTTACGGCTTGGGACCAGGAGAAGTTAAGATTCCCTTTGCTTTCCGCACCGGGGGATTTTTGGGTAATCCGATGACCTTTGCGCATTCTTACGGAATGATTGCGGCGCTGTGTTTTGGTTTTGCTTTAAATGCTCGTAGTTTCTCGAAGCAGACTCGGCTTTGGATTTACTCCAGCACACTTCTGGTCTTCATTGCCGTTTTTTTAAGCTTTACACGAGGGGTTTGGATTGGTCTTGGCATCGCTACACTACTTATGAGCTTTTTATTCCGACCAAAAGTTGGATTTCGTGTGCTTTTCACGTCGATCTTGGTTTTTATAATGCTGTTTTTTTCTTGGCAAAGTTTTCAAGATCGCATCCTGATGGCCTTCGATTTATCTAAAGGGTACGACTTTGAAAGAGTCTGGATTTGGAAAGCGAATCTGCAGGTCTTTAAAGAATATCCTTTTTTTGGTATCGGTTACGGTGAAAACACTCGGCATTTGCCAGAATATTATGAAAAAGTGGGCGCACCTGCAGGTTTGATTCAAAGTCATGCTCATAATCAATATCTGCATATTGCCGCGGGATCGGGACTTTTCGGCCTACTTTGCTATTTATTTCTATGTGGATTTTTGCTGCTGCAAAGTTTTTCGTCCTTGCAAAGAACGAAGGATCCACTTGCTCGCAGCGTTCTGATTGGTTCCCTGGGAGCCCAAATTTGTTTCCTAATAGGGGGATTAACCGAGTCCAATTTTGAGCACTCAAAGGTTCGGTTTGTGCTTATGGTAATTTGGGCTTTGGCTTTGGTGTATGGCAACTCTCGTAAGGAGGTTTATGAATAACCAGCCCTTAGCGTTTTTTACGTGACATTTTTTGCTAGGATCTTTAACTCTAAATATTCGGATTACACAAGTTCAGGAGTAGCTCAGTGGTAGAGCAAGCGGCTGTTAACCGCTAGGTCGGGGGTTCGAGACCCTCCTCCTGAGCCAAATTATCTTTTATAAAATCCCAACAAATCACAAATGCTTCGTGATTTGTACCGCGGTTAGACTTCCGCTGGTTTCAAGAATCTTATATTCGTAGCGCTTGCTTAGAACTTTGAACATTTCCAATGAAACTGATTTTTCACGCGCGGGAAATGCTTTGGGAATTTTCTCGGGATGAAAAAAATGATCATCAATAAATAAAACCTGTCCAATTAGGAACGAGCGGGATTGCATGTCCTGAATTTTTTTATCCATCGCACGAACACTAATGTCGGTAATAACTGCAGGATTTAAATTAAAAGCATTGGGACGGTTCAAACACATCGAGGACATAAAATCTAAAACATCCATATTCCAACTTGGAATCAGAAAAAGTGGAGTTTCTTTGTTATCATATTTTTTAATGAGCTCTAGTTCCTTACTTATACTGCTGCAGGGGGCGTTTTTCCGATCAAGCCAATCGGGAAATTCGTTGGGCATAAAAAATTTCAAAGTATTGTCCCCAATATTTTTTGCATTTATTAAAACGGTGCTTGCCGCGGGGCCAACATAGTCTTGAATACCACTTTGTAAATAAAAAACCCAAATTGTAAGAATAAATGCCAATACGTAATGAAAGTATCTTGCTGGAAAAACTTTAACTGCATAATAAAAACAAAGTAGAGCAATAACAGGGCTCAAAGATAAAAATATGGCATCGATTGCTCTGTTGACATAATAGCTTGTGGTTACAAAAAGCGTGGTTGAAAGAATTAAAAATACCGCATCTTTTTTATTTTTCAAAAAACCTAAGAAACAGACACTGGTCGAGGTCGTTAATAAAATCCATACCGGTACCCAGGTCCCTTTGGCCAACATAATCACAGAAGAAAATCCATCAGCAACATTCAATGTAATGTATTCCCAAAACAATCGAATAGCGGCAAATTCTCCTGACATCCACCAAATGCGCAGCTCTGCAAAACACCAAAATACCAAAACACTCAAAAACGCTTTTCTGGAAGCTACCCATAGACGTTTTTCATAAACAAAAAGTGCAAGGTAAGGAAAAATAACAAATATTGCGGCCTCCATAGACCATATCGAAGCAAGGCCAATAATAAATGCCTCTGCCCAATTGAAATAAGAACTCTGCACGGACTGCTTTTGCCTTAGTACTGCAATCATTAAAATTGCAAAGAAAAATCCAAAGCGAAAGGGTCCAAGGGAATAATAAGAATAAATTCCAGGAACATGGGACCAAATACTGAAGGTAATAATTATTAAAAAGGCTACAAAACTTATTGCATAACTTTTAAAAAGATTCGCCATTATCCATAGAGTCATCCCAAAAGTAATAAGATAAAACGCCAGATTCACATAATAAGCTTTATAAAAACTGATGCCGCCTAAGGCCTTAAAGATATAAGTTAAAAACCAAATATTTGCTAAACCATACTGGGATTCAACATTCACTAAAAGTGCATTGCCAAACATATCTTGAATCACGGGACCAAGTATTGAGGACATATGGAACCAGTTAACAGAACATATTCCGGGGAAGACACTTAGAAAAAGAAGAAAAATAAAAACACCGTAAATAGAGTTGGGAATTCTTAAGGAACGGCTTGAAAGTTTCTTCAGTAAAAAACTTAGAATTACTGCAGTAAAACCCAAACAAAGAGGCAACAGTAGTTTATTTGCTTTGTCTGAACTACAAAGTGAAATACTTGCAATTGTTGTAAACCACAAAAAAAGTGTAGGGAAATATTTGTTGATCGGCTTGTCCAAAAAACTGTTGTCCACTTTTCCCAAATAACTGGGCAGGGAAATCAAAAAAAACAAAAGAAATAAAAAAATATTTATAATTTTAAGTGAGTCAGGGGATTCGTATGTATTGGCCCAAATGTAAATTAAAATTAAAAAACTTAGCGTTTGAAGTTTCCCTCCCGCAATCAACGAGGGGCGAATAAGTTTTTTTTGAAGAAAATAAATGAATGGAATTCCCAATACAGAAGTTCCATAGAACAAGCGAATTTCTATAAATTTTTGGTCTAAAGCATTCATCTGTGGACCAAAAAAAATGGAACTTCGCGCAATTCCAAACACCACTTCTGAAATTAAAAACGCAAGTAGTGGTATCAGCGAAATCAAGAACCAGCACTGATTTAAAACCTCAGGACTGAGATGCTTTGGGTTATCTGATGAGTGCTGTGGTTGCATTAACTTAGAAATAAGATCAATTTTGTACTTTGTCAGTGAAATAAACCTACTTAAAACTTAAATCAAGATACACTTAATGCGCAAAAACCCTAACATAATCCACATCATTGTATTCGATTTCGCCCAGTTTTAGAAAGCCTGCTGTCGATAAATGAGTATCGTTAGGGGCATAAAAATCTGTGATCTCCGTTTTGGCTTTTTGAAAGTATTTAAGCAAATTCGGTCCTAAAGATTTATCTTCTAAAGTACTCCAGAAGTTCGAACTTTTATTTAAATAGACCGTACTTTTATCGGGGATTACCACCCAAGAAGGTTTATATTTATGCAGACGCCCATTAATCTGTTCAATATTATAAAGACTTAGTTCATTCGGCAAGTCGAACAGTTCGTCCTCATACAATGTTAAAACTTTATTGCACCAGCGATTGCTAAATAGTTTACAGCCATCAGGAAGGTTCTGAACTCTAACCGTATTATCAGCACCAGTATGGCGCAAAACCAATCCTTGTTTTGAAAAAAATATTTTTAACAGGTTTGATAAAACCTCAAAGCCAACTTCAACTTTTTCTGAAAAGTTTATTTTTAAACTGAAAGGGTCTTCCTGGGCAAAGGAAAGACGCTCCTCTTTATCTAAAATATTATTTTTCATATGCTTACACTTTTTTGCTCCTTCAAGCCGTGTGTTCAGGCTTCTTTGCACGGTTTCGAAAATCACGGTTCCATTTTTTCTAAAGCCCGTCTGCGCCAACCAATCTTCAAAATTTTCACAAATTGGACCCGTTTGTTGCCAATGTAATGTTTTAATTTTAAGAGTATGCTGAATAAGAACCGATTGCCAAAACAACTTCTCTGAAAAAGAATCCCCAATTACAAGGATATCCGCATCTTTCATCTTCACACTTTTAAGAAAAAAAGAATCTATCTTGGGCTGGGGCTTTTTCCATCCGAAATAATATTCAGGCAAAGATCCAATGCGGGTAAGGTCCCCATAAAAATGGGTGAACGAAAGAGCGAATAGGAAAATTAACCCCGAAGCTATGTATGTTGCGAATAATATTTTTACAAAGCTTTTTGCATGTTTCATTTTTTCTTATTTACCCTAAAACTGAAAGTATAAAAAAGGACTGTGACTACCAAACCGAAGCACCGAAGCCCAGAACAATACGGTTAGAATAAAAATACTTATTGCCATGGCCGTTTGATTTTGCGCATTTAAAATCCGGCGTAAGGGCGAAAGATTTATATCGAATAAAATATTGCTAGGCTTGGCCAGTAGGCAAATTATTAGTCCCAGGCAAATAATATTCATAAAACCTTGGCGAGAAGAAGCCATTGAAATTCCAGTCCAAATATTTCCAGAAAAACCATTCAAACCCAAAAGGCCTCGGTACACGGCTAGCGCTTGGTGCAGATCTTTGGCTCGAAACAGCACCCAGGAAAAACAAACGCATACAAAAGTGAGGGCCCAGCAACTTAATTTTTTAAATACAGAATTATTTTCGTGTGATGGAAAAAAATTTCTAAATAAATGATTTACAGTTAAAAATAATCCGTGCGCAGCGCCCCACAATACAAAAGTCCAATTGGCGCCATGCCAAAGGCCCCCAAGCAACATGGTAGTAAATAAATTAAGATAACGTCTTAACGAGCCAAATTTGTTTCCCCCTAGGGGAATATAAAGATAGTCTCTTAAGAAATTGGATAGGGATATATGCCATCGATGCCAAAACTCAATAATGCTTGTTGCCCGGTAGGGTGAGTTAAAATTAATCGGCAGTCGAATTCCAAATAGAAGGGAAACCCCCAAAGCCATGTCTGTGTATCCAGAAAAATCAAAATAAATTTGCACGGTATAGGCAAGAACGCCAGACCAGGCCACTGAAAATACTGGGGTCAAAGCCTCGGGGACTTGTGAAAAAAAGATATTGGCATACTCTGCGACGACATCTGCTATTAGTAGTTTTTTGGCCAAGCCTAAAATAAATAAAGTAATCCCAATTGCAATTTTATCATAATTAATGCGGTAATTTTCAGGACGCGCAAACTGGGGCATCATTTGCGCATGATGCAAGACCGGGCCAGCAATAAGGTGCGGAAAATACGTTACAAAAAGCAAATAATGAATAAAGTTTTTTTCTTTTACTTTGCCCCGCCAGCAGTCGACCAAAAATGCAATTTGCGTAAAGGTAAAAAAAGAAATTCCTATTGGTAAAATTATTTTTAAAGAATCTAACTGTGATTCATTAATAAGTTTAAAAAGTAAATTAGCATTCTCGATAAAAAAATTGGTGTATTTAAAGAAGGCCAAAAGGATCAGATTTGCGCTCACTGCCAAGGTTAAAATCCATTTTGCTTTTTTTTGTTTTTTTTTCGCACGCAGAATTTGCTGGGCAAAGAAGTAGTTCCCCACGATCGAACCCAACAAAAGCGGCAAGGCCCAAATGCTCCACCAACCATAAAAAAACAGTGAGGCAATTCCCAGAAAACCTCCGGCAAAATATATACTTTTTTTAGCCGTTAAAAAATAAAGCAACAGCGTTGCTGGAAGAAAAATTAAAATAAATTCATAAGAATTAAAAAGCATTCTGTTCACTTATAAAAGTTTCATACCAATAGGTTGCTTCTTTAAAACTTTCAATATCGCCCCAGTTAATATAGCCAGAAAGTTCAAAAATATGAATTCGTAAATTTAATTTTAACAAGTGGTCAAAGATGCCGTCTAAGTAAAGCTCTCCATTCACGGCAGAGTTTTCTTCTTTTAAAGAGGAAATACCTTGCTGCAAGATCTCTGCACTTTTAAACCAGAAGGTACCAACCAAAAGGTGATCTTGCCTGGGGTTTTCTGAAATCGGTTTTTTAACTGAGATTCCTTGGAAGTTATTTTTTTCATCCGCCTTCACATAACTAAACGACATGGGTTTTCTATAAACACCGGGAAAGTTTTTAATGGTAAAAACCACGGCATCTGGATTTAGATTTTTAACTAAGTTTTTCCACTGATGCTCATCGAAAAAAAATGAATGATCGCAAGCTGTGACCCATACGGGCTTTCTTTGATCCAATGCTTTTACGCCCAGTTCCGTCGTTAAAGCTTGTCCTGCGGGAATATAGTCTAAAGCAATAATTTGCTCGAATTTTTCTAATTTCATTTTGTTAGCTATCTGTTCACGCGTAACAAAAACCGTTTTACTTGCTTTGGGCAATGACTCGACCGCTCGACGGTACATAGACTTTCCTGCCGACATGACCAAAGGTTTCGGAATTTTATTGAGTTCTGCCAGCCGAGATCCAAGTCCCGCCATCGGTATTAATAATTGATCCGGCATTTGTTCGGGTTTTTCTTCCGACCGATGGGCAAAAGTTTGTTCCCAATATTCGTAATCTTGTAAATCGGCAGGCGTACCCCATTGATAAAAGCGCTCGATTTCAAAAATTCTAACTTCTGATTTTGGATTCAATCGCAAAAGTGCTTCGACCGTTAATGAGGTGTAATACTCGTCATTGAGCTGCAAATTATTTTTCTGCTGAAATTCATAAGCCTGGTTAAATAGGCCCAAGGATTTAAAATAATAGGCCCCGCAGGATGCAAATTCATTTTCTCGGTTTTCGGTAAAGCTGCCCTTTTCTTTGATTTCGACAACTCGCTCACCCTGCATTCGGCTGTAGGCATAGGTCACCGGAGATAAATAGTGCGCATGAAAACCCAGATACGAGACCACGCAGGCATCACAATTTGATGTCTTAACAAATTTTTGAAACTCTTTTGCGTTCCATTTCATTCCGTAATCGCAATAGGAAATCAGAACGGGTAACCGATCGTCGATTTGCGCAGAAAATTCTGCCACCGCATGCGAAGGACCCTTAACTTGTGTGGCAGTAAAAAATTGTTTTCCTTCGGGGCGCAAATTTTCCAGCAGCTTGGGAAGTTCTGTGTTTTTGTGATCTTCTGCCAAAATAAAAGTAACTGGCCATTCCTTTGGAAAACTTTCCAACAGTCGTTCGATCATGGGAATTCCATTAACCGCGATTAAGGGTTTCGGATCTGTGTATCCCGCTTTTTGATAACGCGTGCCTTTGCCCGACATGGGAATAATCAGATGAATCACTTTTGCCTCATCCGCAATTTCTCGACGGGAAGACCTAGAATTTCTGCATTGTCATTTTCGCTGATTTGCTGCATCTGCGGGCGCAGCGTTTGCAACAAGACAATGGCTTGCCAATTTTCCCATAAATCTTTTTGCGTTTCTTTTTTATGCAAGGTCAATTCGCGGAAACTATTTTTAAATAAAACATTTTGCTTTTGTTCCATAATCACAACGTCAGGATAATAGTATCTCCACTGGCCACTTAAGCTTTCGCCTTTGACCAATTCTTGCGCTTGCAAAAAATCATCTGAAGATATCTTGGTGCTTAAAAAACTTTGCATGTCCCGATGAAGCTCTTCCAATTTTTTAATTTCCTGTAGATCGTTAAAATGGAAAAGCAGCCCGTGATTTTTTAAAAAAATAAATTGTTGTGCAAATGCTTTTTGCTCGGATAGTGCTTGTGCTAATTTTAATCCAGGGCGCAGATATTTTAAAAACCCGATCGAATAGCCTGACAAAAAATCCGATGGCAATTCCTGATTAAAATGCATCTCGGCAATCAACATCGCCAAAACTGAATGAATATGAACCACGTATTTCGATGTGGATAACACGTGAAAACCGCTTTCCATCGAGGCCTTCAGTGGTGAAATCGAACTGTCCACAGAGTTTTGCACAACTTCCAAATACTGTTTTTCTTTTTCCGTATCGACTTGCTGAGACTGAGCTAGTCTTACGATATCGGTTTGCAATTGCGAGAATTTGACTGCTGCAAAATCGGACTGACGGTGAATTTGATCCAGGCGTGTCCCGGTGGGCTTAATAAACATCGTTTGACCTTGTTTAATCGAAATATTTCCGCCCTGACCCTGATTGCACCAGGGGATTTGCTTGGCAAAGCTGAAAAGCTGCGCGATTTCTTTTGCGTCGATGTTTTCGGTCATAAATTCGACCTTACATGAGTGACAATTATTCCAGCAAGGCCTAAGGTTTAACTAATGGAAATTGATAAAGCTTTTCGGGAAGCCGCAGAAAATTTTAAAAAATTAAGTGAATCCACTGAGCTTAAAAGCCAGCTGACCTTAATCACTCAGAAAATCATCCAAGCCTATAAAAACGGTGGATGTTTGTTTGTGGCCGGCAACGGGGGATCGGCCGCCGATGCCCAACATTTTGTGGCAGAACTTGTCGCGAAACTCAGCCGCGACCGCAAGCCGATCAAGGCCTTTGCCATGACCGTCGACACTTCGCTTTTGACTGCGATTGGAAATGATTTTGGTTATGAGAAAATTTTCGAACGCCAAGTTCGTGGCCTTATGTCTGACAAGGATATTTTCTTAGCCATTACAACTTCTGGAAATTCTCCGAATATTGTCGAGGCCCTAAAATCCTGCCAAAAAATCAATGCTAAATCCATTTTGCTGACGGGTGAAAAGGCTGGGCCTGCGGTGGAATTTGCAGACTATGTGATCAAAGCTCCGGGGCCAAATACGGCGCGAATTCAAGAAGCTCATTTACTGATTTACCATACGCTTTGCTATATGATGGAAGTCGGTTTGATCGAAGCCGGTCTGTGCGAATACCTATAAATTTTATTTCAATGCCGCAAATCGGTATTTAATAATTGCGCGCACCCATGTCAATGGGTCGCGAATCATACGAACTTTTTTGCCTTCGGCAAATCCTCGCGATTTATAGGAAATGGGAACTTCTAAAGGAATATTTCCCAAACGAATTAATTTCGCCACCAGCTCGAAATCAAAATCAAACCGATTGGATTCAAAATGAACTTGGTCGATGCAGCTTTTGCGAAAGACTTTGAACATCGTGGTTGGGTCAGTCAGCTTGACGCCATATAAAATATTAAAACCTGTATGAAACAACCAGCCGCCGAAATTCATAATCAACGCCTTCATCCTACTTTCTTTGAAACTGCGAATTTTCCAACTGCCGGCGGAAAGATGCCGCGAACCCAAAACAAAATTGGCGTGGCCTTCGCAAATGGGCTCGATCACCGAGGGATAATCGCCAATGTCATATTCCAAATCTGCATCTTGAATTAAAATAATATCGCCCGTTGCGGATTTCAAACCTTCGCGAACAGCGCTGCCTTTTCCCAATGCCTGGGTCTGTAAGATCAGCTGCAGGTCGACCCCGCGGTTTTGAAATTGTTTTAAAAAATTTTGGCAAATACTTTGACTGTCGTCTTTGGAATTACTTTCCACGATCACAATTTCTTTTTTCAAATTATAGGGCAGAACTTGTTGGAAAACGCTTTCCAACAATTGTCGAACGGTTTTAGCTTCATTAAAAACCGGAATAACAATCGAGACTTTCTGAAAATTTTGTTTTTCATTGTTCATATGCTTGTCTTTTGGATTATCTTGCAAATGCCTAAAAATCTATTTAAAACCAAGATGTGAAAGCCACAGCTTTGATTGCATTTGCCGCTTGCATCGTAAGCATAGGCACCTTACTTAGTACAAAATACACCATTTCAGAAGATGCCTTTGTGCCTTCGATCTCTGCGCGCGAAGACGGCTGCCGCTTTGAAGACTCGGATTGGAAGTGCATACGCCCCTATGAAAAAGGCCCAGGGATTGATCCCGGCGCCGTGGCCTGGCAAGAATTTCCTGCCGCACATTTTTTCCATCAACAACCCGGTCACCAACAATCAAAATGGAGCCCTTATATCGGGTCGGGTTACCCAATGTTTATCGATGGAATGTCGCGGAATGTAACTCCGAGTCGAATTTTTATCAGATTTTTTCCGGGTAGCAAGGCCCGCGATCTACTGATTTTTTTTAGATTTTTTATTTCCGCATGGGCCTTTATTGGCATTGTATATTTATTTGGTGCTCGCGGCTGGTTTTTATTTTTAACAGGCCTGCTGTCGACTCAGATTACTTATTTAACGATGTTTACCGACGAAGTATATATGGACGTCGATGCCTTGGCCCCGGTTCTGTTTTTATGGCTTTGCTTCGGAGCCCTAAAGACAAATACTAAAAAATCCACTCATCTTTTTTATGCCCTTGGTTTTGCACTCGGAGTTTGGATTGGCCTGCAGTCATTTTTACAAGCCATGATTGTGTATTCCATCGTGGCTGGAGTTTCTTTATTAATTTCATATCGCTGGTTGGGAAAAAAAGCTTTGCTCGCTCTCGGTTTTTATAGCCTTGGATTTCTGATGTTCGCCTTACCGTTGGTGAGCATTTATCTAAGTTATTTTTTCGAAATGATCTCGACGCGAAGTCATGATGGCGTTTGTATGATCTCTGTGGGGTTTGGATTAAACAATCTTATCCACTATGGGATTCGAGGCTATACCCATGATGTCGATATTTTAACTTTCTTTAGTTTAGGTGGGCTGTTGTTTTTGTTGTTGGCCCCTAAAGTTCGCGAGCTGCGGATGTTTGTCCTGATTTATTTTATATTTTTAGGAATTGTGACCTTCGGGTTTCCCGAGGGCCTTTGTTCTATTAAATCTTTAAAAACCATTGGCTTTGCAAGGCATCTTATTTTCCATGTGCAAAGTTTATTTTTTCTGATTATTTTTGTTTCTGCCTACAAACTAATTTCAAAAAGCAAAACTAAGAAAGGTCTTAAATATTCAGGATTTTTTATTCTTGCCGCCATTCCTTTTGTTCGTGGGCCTATGTTATTCAGTGTTTCCCATCTAAAAGGAGAATCCGCTAAAAATATTTTTGTCGATTATTCGCAAATTGCTGAAAACAATGTTTACCATCAGATTCAAAGTAAATCACAAAATGAAGACCGCAGACATTTCGCGCCCGATGGCAGACTGTATCCAAATTTTTCGATGAGCTTTAATATTTTAGATTTGCGAATTCTTTATGGTCTTTATCCTAAGAATTTTTATGTGCTGACCTCCGGGCTTTTCACAAAGTGGTCAGAACTTCCAGGCCATGGGCATCCGGATCGATTTGTTCAGCCGGCCCCAGAAATTTCCACTTTCAATGAGGATTTGCAAAGACTCTTCACTGTTCACCGGGTTTCGCTGCTTAGTTTTAGTAAAAAGAAAATGTGGTTGGAACCCAAGGGCCTTTATTCCCAAAGCAATTGCCAAAAATTAGGTGAAGATGTCGTAGCTCAATCTTGGTTTTGTCCGCAAGTGGCTGGGGTCGGATTTTTTCCTGATCGGGTAATTTCTTTGCCCGGAGATCCAGAAATTTTAGCAGCCATGAAAAACTCAAGCCCAACTGAACTTTTAAATTCTGCTTATGTCATTGCCAATCCGAGAATAGAACCTGCAAAGGGGAAAGTGCTTTCTTTTGTTCGCACGGCCGATGATTTAAGTTATGAACTGCAAGTCGATCGCGCTGGTTTGTTTGTGGTTGCGGATACTGCATTCCCGGGCTGGGAAGCCGAAGTGCAGGGGGAAAAAACTGAAATTTATCGCACGAATATAGCTTTTAAAGCAGTGATGATTCCCGCTGGACATGTAAAACTTCATTTACAGTTTAAACCTGATATCAAAGGATTTTGATGGCTGAAAAAAGTGGTTTCCATTCAGAGTTTTCAAGTTGGTTCGGAAAAATTGCTTCCAAAGTTGCCCTGCATGTTCGTGGCAAAATGTTTCAAGTTTTTATGGAAAACTTTGGCCAAGCTAAATCAATTCTAGATTTGGGTGTGACTTCAGAATCTGTTGCGCCCGAAGCTAATTTTTTTGAAGAATTATTTCCGAATAAAAATTTGATCACTGCGGCTGGGGTCGAAGATGCTTCGAATTTAGAAAAAAAATATCCTGGCTTAAAATTTATAAAAATTGCACCGAACAATGCGCTGCCCTTTAAAGACAAACAGTTTGAAGTTTTGTTTTCCAATGCAGTGATTGAACATGTGGTCGGACAAAAGGAGCGAGTGTTTTTTTTACAAGAACTGAGTAGGGTGGCAAAATCTGTTTTTATCACGACTCCTTGTAAGTATTTTCCAGTGGAACATCATACGGGTGTTCCTTTGCTGCATTTTCTTTGTCCCAAATTATTTTACAGTTTGTTGGATAAAAAAATCTTGTCAGAATTCTACAGCTCACAAAACTTATCCTTATTAAGCCGATCCCAGCTAGAAAGCCTTGCTGCTGGCACTGGCCGTCCTTACCAAATTATCCCGATTCGTTTTTTTGGATTTGTTTCGAACTATGTGTTGATTTTAAACTAGGCTGTAAGCCAATGGGCTGGCCCTTGCTTGAATTATCCTTGCTAAAGTGAAACCCTATCAACAATGGAAATAATTTTTTTTAAATCTTTTGTTTCGCTGTTTGTGGCCATTGACGCTTTGGGGGTCTTGCCATTTTTGACTGGACTTACCAAGGCATTGCCCCAAAAAGATCGCCAACGGTTGATCAATAAATCTGTATTGGCGGCATTGGCTGTGGGTTTGATTTTTACAATTTCCGGCAAGGCCATTTTTTCTTTTTTAGGAATCGAAGAAAATGATTTCCGTGTTGCTGGTGGGATTTTGCTTTTGGTATTTGCCATTCGAGATTTGACGACGACCGAAGGTCATCAGGGTTCGCCTGCGCCCATGCGGGTCGGCATTGTTCCCATTGCTGTGCCACTGATTATGGGGCCGGCCGCGTTGGCCTCTTTGCTGGTCAGTGCCGAAGAATATAGTCTTGCCATCACCCTGATCAGTTTGCTGAGCAATCTTTTAATTGTCTGGCTGCTATTTTCAAAAGCACATCTAGTTGTGAAACTAATTGGCTCTGAGACCAGCGATGCCATTGCAAAAATTTTCGCTTTGTTGTTGGCCGCAATCGGCGTGATGTTGGTTCGCCTGGGTATAAAAGGCATGATTCAGTGAATCTTGCTTTGCTTTTGAAAAAGCCTGTTTTTTAAATTAGAATCTTGAAGTGAATTCAAAAAAAATACTTACGATTTTTTGCAGTTTGCTTTTGCTTTATGGTTTTTTATCCGTGCTGTTTTCCATTTACAATATGGGAATGGTCATTGATGAAGGCACCTTTATGGAATGGGGCCCTGAATATCTTAGGTCCAAAAATCCTTTTATCCACAATGATCACCCCCCCCTTAGCGCTTTGGTTGGGATCCTTGATTCCCGATGCGCTTCATTCTCAGGATATTTTTTATTTCCGTTTGGCCAATGCTTTGCTTTATTTATTCACAGGATTTTTTGTTTTTTTTAAATTGCGCCGAGTCTCAATTATTATGGCCCTTTTGTTTTCGATACTTTACAGTTTTGATCCCAATATCAAAGCTTTTGCGGCTTTGTTCGTAACCGATTTTCCGGTCACTGCTTTCCTAATTTTGGCTAGTGTTATTTTTTGGGAATTTTTGCGCACCAAAAAATTAAAAAAACTGAAAACAACGGCCTTTGTTTATGCGATGGCAGTCAGTTCGAAAATTTCTGCCTTGTTTTATATGCCATTTCTTTTATTCAATTTAATTTTTCACTGCCGCAGCAAAGACCAGTTTGTTGCTCTGCTGAAAACAAGTTTGCTGTTTTTTTTATTGGGCGGATTTTTATCCTATCTGGGACATTGGGGTTTTATTCATGGCTGGAAAGAAGTTTATGCCTTTGCCATGAGTCACAATGGTGGCGGTCATATCTGTTCCATGTTTGATAAATATTCCATTTTTGGATTTTGGTACTACTTTATTGTTTGTTTTATTTTTAAAACACCAGTGCTGACCTTGGGTTTGGTTTTGTTGTCGTTTGTTTTGCTGGTCAATAAGCCCAGCATTATCAAACGCAGCGAACTTATTCTATTTTTAGTACCTGCCGCATTTTTATTTCTGTTGCTGTCGCGGGCCACTGCCCAAGTTGGATTTAGATACTTTCTGCCGGGTGTAGGACTGCTGTATCTTGGGATTTCCTTAGTAGTGGCGCGTTTTTTAGAAAAACGAAATAAGAAATGGCAATTTGGCTTTGTTGGATTGGTCGCAGCAGTTGCATTTCTTGGCGATATAAATACATTGCGCTCGGATTCTTATCTGACTTATTTCAATGCGATGACGCCAAGTCCGACCAGATATTTCAATGATGCCAATAATGATTGGAATCAAGGCGTTCCAAAGCACTTGCAAAGCGAAGTTGCCGGCGCAAAGCGAACCGAACAACTTTTTGACTTTTTAGCCAGTGATAAAGACAAAGAAACTTTTGTTGTAGGCGCCAGCGAACTGGTCGCATTCTTGGGTCCAAGTTTTTCTGTATATTTCAGAGCACTAAAGCCTGTCAAAGTAGTGGCCGGTTATGAAGTGCATAAGCTTAGTAAAAACCAAGCTTATTTTTTATTTAAAAACCGAAAACCTCTGTATTGGGAATGGAGCAACGCAAGTCTTGTTGAAGCAAATAAACCTGTCGTTGAAACTGAAAGTTGCCGAACCTTTTCTAGGCCTATCGGTGAACATTTCGCTTCGCCGCCAACTAAAGATGCGATTATTTTTATTGAAACAAAGTACCACCCCGAAATTTTTATCAATAATGAATTTGTCTTTGGAAAATTAAAGCCAATTTTTCTGCGCTTTAAACGGCAAAGCTGGTTCAGCGTTAGCAACCTCAATAAAGAAAATTTGCTTGAAGTTAAAAATGATCATCAAGAAAAATCTGCCTATCGCGCACTTATTCTTTGGCAAGAATGTCGCTAGCTCCGCCTAGGGTTTTTTCGCAATCAACATAAACTCGCTAATGTTTAATGGAATCGCCTTTTCCACCAAAGATTTCGGCAAAATTCTTGTCACTGCTGTCATTAAAAATGAAATCAAAGGATTTAAAAGTTTTAACTGATCTGCCAAATATCTAAAACTTAAATATTTGTATGCCGGCAAAGTAGAAACGGATTTTAATCCAACAGATTCCACTGCCGATTCTAATGCAACCGGAGAAAATAAAATTGTATGCTGCATGGGCTGGAACATCGGCCAAAATCGACCCATTAGTTTGGCAATCCAATGCGTAGAATCCGGGGTAGTTAAAATCAAAACGCCCTGTGAAGATAATAAATTTCCCAGAGAATCCAAAAAGGGTTTTGAGGCTTGGACATGCTCCACAATATCGTAACAAGTGATCACATCAAATTTTTCTAATTTTCGTTCCGCGAGCATATTTACATCACCATGATAGATTCTGCTTTTGACTTGAGGTTCTGCTTGGCTGATTGCCGCGTCGGAAAATTCAACCCCGTAAGAATCAAAACCATTGCGCAAGCCAACTTCGATCATAAATCCAACTGAACAGCCCACGTCCAAATGTCTTAAGGCCTTGCCCTGAACGGCCGGTCGCAAATATTTTTTGAATTGTTGAAGTCTGTTTTCGAACGAAGAAATCTTCATGGGTTTTGCTTTGATATAATCGTGATAATCGCCTTCTTGATAACTTTTATCGACATAATTTTTCATTTCCAGAACGGATGGCATCGGAGTTAAAAAATATGCTGCACACTTGGTGCATTTTACATAATCACTGTGTTCATTTTTTCGCAGCAACTTAAAACCTAAAGTATTATCGCAAACTGGACACGGATTCATGACCATTCCTTTCGTGATATTCGCGCATTCGCTTGCGCAAGATTGGTTCAAAGATAAATTTTCTAAATCCTGGAACCGCTCGGTAAATCCATGAAATCAAAGCATAACGATAGGGAATATAGACTGTTCTTTGGGGTTTCTCAACCAAAGCGAAAATGGCCTTGGCCACGGTGCGGGCGGTAAGGGGATTTTCTTTACCGGATCGATTGCTGTGGATTTGATAACTTTCGTCATCAAAAAAACGAGTGTCCACGCGCCCTGGGCAAATATTGCTGACGGTGACGTTGGTATTTTGCAACTCAATATAAAGTGATTTGGTCCAAGCATTCATCGCTTGTTTCGCGCACATATAAATCATATTGGGCATAATTGCGATTTCTCCGGCAATCGACGAAACATTGATAATTGAAGTTTTCTTTTTGGAGCCCAACAACTGCGGCAACAGTGCTCGGGTCAAAGTCATTGCTGAAATTACATTTAGCTGCATCACGCTTTCGATTTCTGTAATTTGTTGATCTAGAAAAGATTTGTATTTGGCCCCACCAGCATTGTTCACAATAACCTGCAAAGACTGACAATGTGGTTGAATTGTTTTTAACAATTCTTGAACCGAACCTGGTCTGGATAAATCTTGGTAAACTAAACTAAGCTGCAACGAAAATTTTTTCTGAAGATCCTGCAACCTTTGCGACTGAGTTCCCTGCAAGCCGACGGAAATAACCGCAAAACCTTGTTCTAGAAAAAGTTCAACGCACTCAAGCCCGATTCCATCGGTTCCGCCGGTAATCAAAGCTGTTTCTGTGGGTTCATTCATAAGTTTTATAACTAGCACGCCTTGATGCTGCTTGGCTCTAATTTTTCTGCTTGAGTCCACTCACTGATTGCGCAATACCCTTCGCAGGAACAATCAAGTTTCCGAATGTTTTGAGCCAAGGAGAAATGGATGTTTAAAAAAAGTTTAATCCTAATCTGCACTTTTGCATCGCTGATGATTTCTGAAGAAGTTTTGGCAGCCGGCGTGGAAGTTCCGAAAGATGTGATCTTCGATGAGGTTCAACAACGATCACAGAAATTGGGCTATCAAGGATATGATGTGACCGTTTGTTTGGCTGCGAACAATCAAGTGATTCTTGGCGGGCTGTCGGCTTGGAACATCCCCCTGCAAATTTATATTGTGCATCCCAGATTTGGCAGCGTCATTCCAACTAAACGGGTTTCTGATCCTAAGGAAACAAAGATTCAAAAATTTAATGCTAATGGCAGCGAAATTGTTCTAACTTTGGGTCCAGCCAGCGGATACAGCCAGACAGTGACTTATTCAGATGCGATCCTGATGGTGGGTCCGCAGGAAATGGCTCAACGAGTAACCTGCTTTTTTAGAAATTCTGAATTGGAAACGCCTCAACGCTAAGCTAAAAGAAACAAATGATTACTTGGAATGTCAGCCCAGAAATAATTGATTTCGGATTCCTTAAACTTCGTTGGTATGGCCTGATGTTTCTGGCTGGATTTACGATTGGTCTTCGAATCATGCGTTGGATGTTTAAACGCGAAGGCCGCGATGCCAGCGTTTTAGATTCATTACTGATGCATATGGTTACCGGCACCATTATTGGATCCCGCCTTGGTCATTGTTTGTTCTATGATCCCAGTTATTATTTTTCGAATCCGTTAAAAATCTTTGCGATCTGGGAGGGCGGCCTGGCCAGTCACGGCGGCGCCATCGGAGTCTTGATCGCCTGTGCTATTTTTGCGCGAAAGAATCCAAAGTTTTCTTTTCTATGGATCATGGACCGCATTGCTGTCGTAACCGTGCTAACGGGATCTTTTATTCGCATCGGAAATTTAATGAACTCAGAAATTTTAGGCAGACCCACGGATGTTCCTTGGGCTTTTATTTTTACCCGTGTGGATCAAGTTCCGCGTCACCCAGCACAACTTTACGAAAGCCTTAGTTATCTAATCATTTTTACAATTTCAATTTTAACTTACCGATTTTATTCCAAAGGTAAAAACACCGGATTGCTTTTTAGTTTGGTCACCGGGCTGATTTTCTTTTCCAGATTTTTTATTGAGTTTTACAAAGAGAATCAAGAAGCCTTTGAAAAAGGTATGATCTTAAATATGGGACAGATTTTGAGTATCCCTTTTGTTTTAGTCAGCCTTTGGCTTTTCATTCGGGCGCAGCGAAGAAAGCAAGCTTAGTTTAAAGACGCGCCCCCTGGTGACCATTTGTTTGGATAAAGTTAAACTAACTTGGTGAAAAATCGCTTTTTTATATTTTCTTTGCTGGGTTGTTTCTTGATCCAGCTGTTACTTTTAGACAAGACGCTAACCACCCAAGCACAGCTTTGGGCGGAAACCGGGACCAATTTTTTATTTTTTGCACAGCAAAAAGGATTTTGGGAATCACTGCAGATTTTGGACTATGGATACTTACCCCTTCTGCAACGTCTTTGGGGTCATGCGGTCTACGCATTGCTGCCGCTTAGTTTTATCCCTTATGGTTTTCAGTTTTTTGCTTTGGCGTATATCTCCTTCTGCTGCGCGACTCCTTGTCTGGGCTGTTTTAGTTCCCTTTTCACTTCAAAGTGGCAGCCTTTTTTTATTTCCTTACTGCTGTGCTGTAATCTTGAATATGAACTGCACACTTTTGTGAATTTCCCTTATTGGGCGATGATTCCAATTTTTATGATCTGTGCTCTTTTTATTTCGAAAGCGACGTCAATTCCGACTTATTTGGGCTTGTTTGTTATTCTGGCGATTCTTTCCAAAGCCACCTTTGTTGTATTGATTCCGTTTTGGATTGTTTTTCTGGCTTTCAAGAAGTCAAAATCTCGTCTTCAATTTATCTGGGTGTCTTTATTTTTATTTTTCTCGGCGCTTCAACTTGCGATTTGCCTGGCTTCACGCTCGCAGATTCCTGCCGCCCCTGATTCTATTTTTTCGATGAACTTTATTACTACGGTTTTGTTGAATCTTTTGGCTATTCCCTACTCATTTTTTGCTCGAGGATTGGTTTCAACTCATTCGAGCTGGCTTAATTTATTTTTGGTTTTAATTTTCGCTGCACTGACTTTCATTCTTCTTAAGAAATACTATTTTAAAGCTAAGATCGAAGCACTGTGGTTGTTCGCGCTTCTTGGTTCGACACTTTTTTCAAGTGCTGTTCTTTCTGTTCGTACTTATGCACAGTCTTTCCAACATGATTTTGTAAATATCACCAATGACTTTGGCTACCTTTCCAGTCGCACTTGGATTATTCCTTTTACATTTTTTTTCTTGGCAATGATTTTAGTTTTACTGCGGCTGTTGGAGTCTCAAAATTTTTGGAAAAAATTTTCACGCGTCTGGCTTAAAAATTTAATTTTATTTTTTATTCTTTTTAAAGTGAACAATGTCTATCACCAGTTCAGTCCGCAGGTTTCCGGGTATAGCGCTGCAAATTGGAAACGCGATAAAAATGAGTTTTTAAAAATGGAATATTGCATTCAGTTAAATCCCGAACAGTTTAGGATGGGGACAAGCTGTCAGCGTGGGAATTAAGGGGTCGTGATGCTTGTGAAAAATAAAAAGATAAGAACACTTAGTTTATTTAGTCTGTGTTGCTTCCCTTATTTTCTTTTTCAAACGAAAAGATCCGCTGCAATTTGATTTCCCTAATGCAAATCCAACCGAATTTTGAAATGACAACAAGCCTAGTCTGTCTGCGCTAATGTGAGATCTGCGTCGCGAAAAAGCTCTTTTGACAGCAAGACAAATGCTGAATCTAATATGCAAAGCTTATAACAATCTTTACGGAGGATTAAATGAAAACCATAATTTTAGGAATTCTAGCTCTAGTTTCAATAAATGCTTTTGCTGCACCAGCCGACTTGCAAGGCCGCTGGCTGATGACTGAAAGATATTGCACCGACGGAGCTGCTCCGGATGATCTGTATGTTGCTGGACGTGATTCAATTAGCTTTGAGTTCGTTAGAAATACCCTGATTGCAACAATGCAATCAAACGGTAAGGCTTGGCAGGACACTAGTGAATACAAGGCCGATAATCGCCGTATTGAAATCCTTTTTGAAACGAAAAAAGACTCTTTCCTTTACACCGTAGGCGCTCGTGAGCTGGTTTTGTTCGCGGCTGATTTTAAAGACGGCACTTGTCACACCGGTGCAGGCATTATGCTGGTATTCACTCGGCAACAGTAAGCATTTAAAATTAATTGCAGGCCAGTTTTCAGTAGGCCAATCCTTGCGCTTTTTTTTACACAACTAATGTGTAAGTCCAAAAGGGTGATCTATGTTTCAAAAAATTTTTTAGCTTATGTGGATGCTCAATTTTACAGAGGAATTATTTTTCACCGAGTTATACCAAATTTTGTCGCCCAAGGCGGTGGCTTTGGGTATGGCTCGCACCGAGGATCCTAACAGCGCCACTTCAGAATTTTTCATCAATTTTAAAGACAATCTTCGTCTGGATTAGAAGGATTCTACTAAGCCAGGCTATGCCGTTTTTGCGCGTGTAATTTCAGGATTTGATGTGATTAAAAAGATGGCTGCAATCCCCACCATTGTGAAAGGTGATTTCGTAGAATTTGGCGGAGAGGGAGGGATTTGAACCCTCGGTAGCGGTTGACCCACTACGACAGTTTAGCAAACTATTGGTTTAAGCCACTCACCCACCTCTCCGTGTGCGAATTTTTTTGGCTTGTCCTCAAAACTGCCATACAGGCATCTTGATTTCAACCTGCAATCAAGTTACTTCTGTTTCCTTACCAAAGTGTGCGTCCGTAGCTCAGCTGGATAGAGTATCAGACTACGAATCTGAGGGTCGGAGGTTCAAATCCTCCCGGTCGCACCAAAATTCTCTCGAGGATTCATTGGCCACAGTTTTTTCCCATGCTCTTGTTGGCGCTACGATTGTTGTCGCCTTGCCGCCGAAATATCGCACTCCATTGAATTACCGTCTTGCTGCACTAACTGCCGTCTTGCCTGATTTTGATTACCTTGGCTTTGTGGCGCGGGTTCCCTATGACAGCCTTTGGGGTCATCGCGGGATGACTCATTCGATTTTATTTGCGCTGCTTGTCGGCGCTGTTGCCAGTTGGTTGGCCAGTCGGAAAATAAGCTTTCGGCATTTTCTTTTATTTTTCGCGACGACCATTTCGCATCCTTTGCTGGACGCCTGCACAAATGGCGGGCGTGGAGTCGCCTTTTTTGCGCCTTACAATACTTTTCGTTATTTCTTTCCTTGGCGTCCCATTCAGGTTTCGCCGATGGGATTTTCTTTTTTCTCGGAACGAGGATTGGTTGTTTTGATCAGTGAACTTTACTGGATTGTTCTGCCCTCCCTTGTGATTTTCTTATTGAGGAAATCCCTGATCAAACTGAAACTGGCGAAATGACAAATATTTTAATTGGCCTTGTTGCGGTTCTGCATCTTTATTTTTTAATTTTAGAAATGTTTTTCTGGACTAAGCCCTTGGGTTTAAAAGTTTTCCGCCAGACCCAAGAACAAGCTAATGCAAGTGCGGTGCTGGCTGCAAATCAGGGGTTATACAATGGGTTTTTATCCGCTGGACTGTTCTGGTCTTTGCTATGCGGTGATTTGCAATTTTCAAAGCAAATTGCGATTTTCTTTTTGTGCTGCGTTTTGGTTGCTGCCGCTTACGGCGGTTTTACGGTTGGAAAAAAGATTTTGCTCAGGGCCTGCCGGCCTTATTGGCGCTGCTTGCGGTGATCTGCCGCAAGCCTGTTGCTTGATTTATCTAGTTTTAGATAGATTTTTATATCTTTTGTGTTAATATAAGCTTTGGAGGTCCTATGGCTGCCAAACAGCTTGCGACTAAAATTGATGAAAATATTAAGTCCGCCTTAGATGCCTTTTGTGAAGAAAAAGGGCTTAAGATCAATCGCTTTTTAGAAGACGCAATTCTAGACAAGTTGGAAGAATATGAAGATGTTGCCGATCTTCGAAAATTAAGAAAAGAGTCTTTCAAATCCTTTGATGCCGTTTTGCGAGGACTTAAATCCAGTGGCAAAATATAAAATTGAAATTTCCGCCTCGGCAGAAAAATCCTTAAAAAAAATTCCCAAAAGCGAACTTTCTAAAATAACTGAAACCATTCAACAGTTGGCAATCAACCCTTTCCCTGTGGGTTGTCGCAAATTAACCGGCGAAGAAAACGCCTACCGTGTCCGACATGGCAACTATCGAATTATCTTTGAGGTCGAGGGGCAAAAGCTTTTAATTCTTATTTTGAAGATCGGACATCGAAAAGATATTTACCGATAAGTTAGCCCTTGGATCTTTACAACTGCGGATGATTTTTTCTCCACGCATTAAGGGATTTCACATCACACCGATCAACAGTAAAGGGCGGGATACTTAGGACCCTTTCTTTGCAGGCCTCCTCGATTTCAGCGATTGCTGGGACTTGATCCCAATTCCAGAATTCGCTTTTTACCAGGTAATACTTCTGCTCATTTTTAAAATCGGTGATTTGTAAGCAGTCCTTGAAATTCAGCGACGTCGGCATTCGGTATTCAAGATCACGGGCTGCCCACCATCCACATCCCATCAGTATATTTTCAGAAGACTGCATTCGCAAAAGCTCATCGGTCGTTTTATTAAGGGCTGCGGCCCGCGCTGCAGTGTCGACCGTGCTGGATAAAAATGTTTGAAATGAAAACACTTTCCCGACAAGACACAGTCCCAGCAGTCCTGCGACAATACATTGCGGAAGTTTCGCATTTTTAAGTTTCAAAATATCCAGCGATGCTAGGCATAGGAAAATCAACCAGCAAATAAGGGCAGGAAATAGATATCGGATCCACCCCGCAGGAGAAATAATAATAAACCAAATGAAAATGGGAAGGCCTGCCATTAGTATCCACAATGCAGGTCTGTCTAAGTTTTCGCGGACTCGATTTTTTTGTAATAGAAAACCCACAAGATAAATCGTAAGAATCAAAAGAAGGGTCGACGGAATTACCCCGCCCAATTGTTCTATCAAGATTTTCGAATTTTTTAGTGTCAGAGAAATTACGTGCGACAGCTTATTTGGCGCCAACAAGAAATAATTAATTCCACTTCCACTGGGAGGATCTCCGATTGGAAAACTGATGTGATTGCGATGTTCTATTAATTTTCTATACAAAGTTCCAAGAACTTTAAAAATAATAAGAGGCAGCGCCAGCAAAGTCAGATTCCTAAGAGCATCTCTAAGTGAAACTATCCCCCGGCGTTTTTGATAAAAAAGATAAATTAGAAATGCTGGTGCCGTCAGAACTAGAAGCGCTTTGGTGGAAATCGCAAGCCCCAAAATCAGTGCGCCGATCCAAGAAGATTTTCTATCCTTCAATAAACTTTGCCAGCCTAGGGCCACAAGAAGGGCGGAAGGAAATTCACCCACCATCGAATACAGCAATCTTAAATAAGCATACTCGCCAGATCCGTAAGTTTCATTTCCCCAAGCAATCAGTGAAAGACTAGAAAGTAAGGAAAATAACCAACGCCGATTTTCAAGACGATAAATAAAAATGCAGATAAGAATAACATTTACGATTGTGGTCATTAAGTGGGGAACCCACGATTCGGGTCCAAACAAAAAAACCCCGAGCGCTACAGGTAAAAGCAAAATGGGACCTGTTGTAATGCCGCGATTGAAGGGAATCCATTCGTGATAGGTCGTTGATAATCCCCATCCCGTGGCAAGATTTTTTGCGATGCTTGCGTTATATGAATCATCATAAAGAAGACTTGCAAAAAAAATATGCTGATAAAAAAATCGCAGCCAAAGAAAGCCCAGTAGGCAACTAATCCCGACTGGAATCCAATTTAAATATGCAGAGGTTTTTAAAGTATTTTTCATGATGAGCTATTTTGCTAACTCTATGGTCCAACCAACTGGCCAAATACTTAAAATATGGTTATGATCCTGCTCATAAAGCTTCACTTCGCTGCGCCAGGAAGGCCCGCCAGAAACATTTCTACAGTATCCCATGACTCCCCATGCGATGGCTAAGAAAACTAAGCGCTTGGTCAATTTCATGAATTTTTTTTCAGAATAACAACTTACAAAAAAGAGGATCGAAAATAAAATAAAATTAATGGTGTAAAAGTAACGCCCGCCACCGAAGGAATTAAGATAAAGAGATTTATGCCCCCTTGAAAAAAAGGCGATAGAAGTGAAAAGTGCGGTGAAGAAAAATAGGGAATAAATTCTTTGCGTTTTCGGAAGAACTTTAAAAATTAAATATAAACTAAATAGAGTGATTGCTGCGAGCAGGCCATTTAAAACCCAGGCAAATGGTCCAGACAGAATCTGCGCACAGAAGTTCCCAACTATTTTGGCTGAAATCGGACCTGCCAACGGCAACACAAAAGATTTTATAAACAGTATGGGGAAAAAGCTCAATACCGAGGAGTGAGCATCAAATCGATCAGTGACTTCTGGAACGCCCACTAAGTAAGATTTAAAGAAAAAGAAAGCATGGGTTGAAGCACATAAACACAGTAGTCCCGCCTGCAAAGCGCGCTCTCGTGATTTTTCTTTCCAAGCCACATAAATAAATGCCGGCGCAGCTAAAACACCGTTGGGGCCAGAAAAGGCTGTCATAAAAATATAGAGGCGAAAAAGATTTTTTTTCCACTGTACAAAAGGAATCTGGGTGAAGCCTATCAAAAATAAAATAGCGCAGTAATAAGATTGCAGATTGATCGTATTCATCCAAATTTCATCAATGTTAAGTGAAAAGAAATACAGAAAAAAAAGAATCCATCTGTTTTTTTCAGAAATCAGCGGATGCTCGATCGAGGCAATGACCCATACGCCCGTCATTAAAACTAAAAAACTGAAGGTCAAAGAAACAAAAGGGGCTTGCGCTAGGGGGACCCATGCGGAGATCAAAGCAGAAAGATTATTGGTTAAATTAAAATATCCGGACTTAACCAGTGTTAGGGTTTCGCCCCATGAGTGAGATTTTGCAAAAGCAAAAAAAACATTTCCTTCTTCGGCCCAAAACCGGGGGGCGTAAAAAAGTCTGGGACTTCTAAGCACACTAAGCAAAAGTCCCGCTAATAAAAATTGCTTTGTTAGGGAAAAACTTAAAAACTTATTTTTGATTCGTGCAAACATTCTATCGAATATAGGAAGGTTTTGCTATCGATTCAAGTTATGACTTGGATCTTTTCGCCAAGGCCCCGTAAACATAAAATAAAAAATAATAAGTGCTTTTCATTAAGGAAATCTTTTCGAAGTTTCGATAGGCGCGCCAGCGTCCGCGCATGGTCACAAAACGTTCGGTCGAACGCGAATTCACTGACAATCGGTAGTGCACCAAAACCTCCCGCAGTCCATAACAGGGAAATCCTTTGCGCATCAGCTGCAGCCACAGAATGAAATCTTCGACTGAAGTATTGGCCATTTCGAAATCCCCAGTTTGCAAGCGGTCGATTACGACCGAGGGGCTGCAGATCGTATTATTTTTACACAACTGCGCGTATTCAATTTTTTCTGGCGGTAAAAAACTGTGCTGATGAACTTCGCCTTCGTTCGACATCCGCTGAAACCCAGTGCAGGTAAATGCGTGATTATTTTTTTGCATAAACGAAATCTGTTTTTGCAGTTTTTCCGGCAGCCAAACATCGTCCGCATCGACAAAGGCCAAAAATTTTCCCTTGGCCTGTTTCATTCCGAAATTTCTGGCCAGTCCACAGCCCCGACCATTTTTTACATGCAGCAGTTGAATGCGCGCATCTGCCGCAGAATATTTTTTGACGATTTCTGGTGAATTGTCTTTGGTGCCATCATCAATCACGCACAAAAATTCCCAGTCTTTGAAAGTTTGCGCCTGCACGGATTTTAAGGTTTCTTCGATGGTGGCAGAAGAATTATACATCGGCGTAATAATAGAAACGAGTGGCTGATTCATCAGGACTGCCTAAGTTCGATCATCTGTTTAAATTCCAGCAAGGACTCGGGGCTGCCAATTTCCCAAAATCTTTCCTGCGAAATTGCGCCTAGGATTTTATTTTGCATAGAAATTTTTCCCAATGGCTGCGCCAAATCCAGCGGGCGTATCAATGGGAACTGTTCAACTAAATTTCTTTTTAAAATCATAAAACCGTAATCGATCAAATTCCATTCGGCATTGGGGTTTTGTTTATCGTAATGGGCAAAACCATTCACGATTTCTGCATTGGCTGTATGACCTGGAATATCTAGTTTATAAAATGTCATAATTCCTTCGACCGCAGAAGATGCTTTCAGGTTTGCGAAAATTTCCGCGGCGTTAAGTCGCAGCAAGGTGTCGCCGTAAGTAATCGCCAAATAAGTATATTTAAATTCCAAGGATTGATGAACAGCCCCACCTGTTCCCTGCAAAGTGGCTCCGTCATCGCAATAAGAAATTTGCAAATTCCATTTGGAACCGTCGCCGCAATATTTTTTTATTTGTTCCGAAAAATGTCCGACACTTAGAATCACTTTTTGAAAACCTTGATCACGCGCCCATTGCAAATGAATATCTGCAAAAGTTTTCTGCGCACTGATCTGAATTAAATATTTGGGTGTATCTGCCGAAAATTCTTTCAGTCGAGTTGCTTTACCGCCGGCTAAAACAAAAAGCGGAATATCCGCCAAGGCGGTTTTATCCATTTTATGGTTTGGTGCTTTCCCATTTAGTTTGTTTGATCTTCAGCGCAGGATGCGAAACCAGTAAGTGCCAAACTACGGCCGCCAGCCCCTCGGTATGCGGAGTAATGTGGTCATTGTAAATCGGTGGAATTACCACACAAGATTCGGCTGCAACTTTGGTAAATCCGCCATCTTTGCCCACAATTCCCGTAATCGTAGCTTTGACATCTTTGGCAAGTTCCAATGCTTTGACTAAATTCATCGAGATATTTTTTTCGCGATTTCCACCACCGACAGAAAAAACTAGAACTGCATCTTTGGAACTGATGCGAGAACCTTTTAACCACTCGGAAAAACAAGTGTCCCAACCTTCGTCATTGATCCGCGCCGTTAATTCGGACGCATTGTCGGTCGGAGTATAAGCTTCGAATCCACAAATTTTTCTGAAATCATTCACCGCATGACTTGCGTGACCTGCAGATCCGCCAACACCCAAAATAAATAATCTGCCGCCGGCATCGCGCGCTTTTGACAAGGACAGCGCAACTGCTTCGACATCGGCCGCATTAATTTGGCTGATTACTTCCACAGTTTCGCTTAGGAAGGATTTCGAAAAACTCATAGTTTAAACCCTGCTGCTTCGGAATCGGTTTTAAACATACGAACTGTTTCCAAACTTAACTGAGTTAAATCTTTATTAAACATCGCCATCTTTTTAATAAACTCTGGTGGCGAAGTGATGATGTGGCATCCGCAAAGTTCAGCCTGCACGATATTGAATGCTTCGCGCGTGGACGCCCATAGTAGTTCAATATTTTTATCAGCACTTCGGCACAATTCTGCCGACGCCGTCATGATCGCACTTGGATCGCGGCCCGTGTCGGCAATTCGTCCTGCGAAAACGGAAACTACAGAAGGTGCTCCACCTTTGACTGCATTTACGGTTTCAACCACTTGTTGCATGGTTAAAAGTGCTGTCACATTTAATTTTACCCCTTCGTGACTTAATTCTTTGATCAAAGGAATCGTGGAAACACCTTCGGAATTAGTAATGGGAATTTTTACGTAAACATTTTTTCCCCAAGTATTGATTTCCAAACCTTGGCGTCTCATGTCTTTGATATCATCGGTAAAAACTTCGAAAGAAATTGGTTTGTCGGTGATATGGGTCAAAATATCTTTGCAAAAAGATTTGTAATCTGTGATGCCGGCTTTTTTCATCAAAGTTGGATTGGTGGTTAAACCCTTAACTTGAGGATTTTTGGCCATTTCCAACATCGAGGCCTTGTCGGCGCCGTCGGAAAAAATTTTGATTTTATTTTGAAAAGGACTTGCTGAACTCATAAATCTCCTTCGTCTTTTTTATAGAGACAAATCAGATTTACATTCCTTGGGCTATCAAGTCCACCATTTTGGGTGTTGGTGCTCTGTGGGGGAAAGTTTTTTCGAGCTTTCATAAATCTTTTCCACCAATGACAAGCAATTCACTGCGTCCGCATGATTTCCCCATGCGGTTTTCGTTCCCAAAATGCTGTCGCGGAAATTGGTATTTTCCTTCAGCCAGGATTGATCTTCGCCGGGATAGGTTTTCTGCTCGGTTTTTGGTGGCCCCATTTCGGGCGTCATTGTGTGCACAATCAACTTTTCTTCCCCATAAGACCGGCCCAAACCCAACCATTGGTATTTGCGCTGGCGGGTGTAAACCTCGAAACGAAATTCGTTTTTCCATTCCGACGACGAAACATGGAAAGTAAAAGTCGCGCCCTTGGGGCCAGATAAAATCGCCCATGCATTGTCGTCGACTTCCATATCCCAAAAATGAGTTTTCGTATAAGCCGCCACAACTTTTAAATCTGGAATTAATACCGAAGCCAAATCCAAAACATGAACGCCCTGATCCAGCATTTCCCCGCCGCCAGACAGTTCGACCTTGGCGCGCCATTCTTTTTCAAAGCCCAAGCGCGCACCATTTCCGTATTGAGCGCGAATAAACATAATCGGGTCATCTTTGCGATTTTCAATTTCAGACAACAATTCTTCATAAGCCGGGTGAAACCGATGGTTAAATCCAACTTTGATGATTTTATTTTTGGGATTTTTTAAACTTCGCAATTCCGCAGCCGATCGCGCTGCAGGTTTTTCCACTAAAATATGACAGTTGTGATCGAGAGCAGCTTGAGCCGTCGGAACTAAAACGGAATTAATCGCGGCAATGATCACTGCATTGGGTTGATATTTTTCAAAAACTTCTTGTAAGGATTTTGCCGCAACTGTTTTTAATGTTTCAGCAAGTGCCGTTGCTTTTTTAAAATCTGGATCAAAAACTGCACACAGCGAAACACCTTCGGGTAAATTTTTTCCGCGTCTTTCGCCAATGACTCCGCATCCGATAATGGCCCATTTCATTATTTTGCCTCGCTGAATAAAAATTGATTTTTAGATAAATACTGAACTGTATCCCGAACACCTTTTTCCAAAGAATGTTCAAAGTTCCAACCTAAATTTTTTAATTTACTGCATTCCAGTTGAATGCGCGGGCTGTCGCCAATCCAGCCGCGTTCGCCGCCGGTATAATTTTTTTGCGTCGTTAATTTCATTTCATCTAAAATATAGCCAATACTGCGATCCACCGTCATGGCATCGTCATGACCAATATTGAAAACTTGAAATCCTTTTGGATTTTTATCAATCACGGCCCACAATCCGCGCATTAAATCTTCGATGTGCAAATAAGATTTCAACTGCTGGCCATTGCCTAAAATTTTTAATTGTGTCGGATCCTTCAGCAACGCCTTCATAAAATCAAAAACATGACCGTGGGTATAACGAGGCCCCAAGATCGAAACAAATCTGAACACCGTGGCATTCATGGAAAATCCATTGGCATAGGCAGATAAAATTCCTTCGCCAGCTGTTTTGGACGCGCCATACAGCGAAGTTTGCTCTGGGAAAGGACAGTCTTCCGGCGTCGGAAATATTTTTGGTTCGCCGTAAGCAGATCCCGTCGAAGAAAATAAAATATTTTTTGTTCCTGCAAGCCGAGCCGTTTCTGCAATATTCCAAGTCCCGATCGTATTGTATTCCAAATCCCTGCGAGGTCGCTCTGTGCCCAGACGCACATCCGCGTTTGCGGCAAAGTGCACCACCCAGTCGGGTTTAAATTTGTTCATTCCGGTTAATAGCTCGTCGTAATTGCGAATGTCCCCGCGAAAAACTTGAAATTTTTTATTTTCCCAAAGATTTTCTAAGAAAAACTCCTGACCAGTCGAAAAATCATCAAAGCACAAAACTTCGTGGCCTTTGGCAATGGCATTGTCACAAAAATGGCTGCCGATAAATCCTGCGCCGCCGGTTACAAAAAATTTAGACATTTCAATCTCCCTAAACTACTTTTTCGCTCGTGTATTGCCTTCGTCATCCACAATTCTTTTCACTGTGAAAATATCCGATTGGCTGATTTTTTCTAAATTCTGCAAAGACCGATAATCGTCCCAAACAGCACTTAAAGTTTTACCCCAAAGTCCATTCGACGCATCAGACATTAAATAAATTCCCAGATCAGCTGCTTTTTCTGGTGAAGTCCCACCGGATTCTTTTTGCTGCAAAGATTTTTCATAAAATACTTTGCCCACTTTTTCTGGGCCCGAAGCAATCAGTTCATCTAGAAATTTTGTATTCACAGCACCTGGAGCAATCGCATTGATGAAAATATTTTCTGACTGCAATTCTGCACCCAGCGTTTCCGTCAGCCGCCAGATTGCACCCTTGGACGTCACATAACTTGAAAAATTTGGCAATGGACCTTGCCCGCCGCCAGAAAATAAAATTATTTTTCCGCCGCCGGATTTTTTTAAATATGGATAGGCCAAATGCACGGAAAGTGCGGTGCCAAATAAATTAATTTCGATTCCATTTTTCCATTCTGAATAAGAACTGCCGACAAAAGATCCAATGCTGCCGTAAATTCCTGCGGCGCAGACAAGTCCATCTAGCTTCCCCCATTTTTCAAAAACGCTTTGAAAAAGTTTTTTCTGCGAAGCTTCAGAAGTTACATCGCATTCGAATGCGGCTGCTTCGCCGCCAGAGATTGCTTTTAACTGGGAAAGTGTTTCATCCAAATCAGCTTTGGTGCGCGCAGCCACGGCAACTCGTGCCCCCTGTTTCTTAAAGGCCAGGGCCATACTGCGGCCAATGCCACGACCGCCGCCGGTAACAACAATGACTTTGTCTTTTAGTTTCACAAATTTCTCATTTCAGGCGACCAGATCTTTTTAAAATTCATTTTCGCTTTTAAAACTAAATCCGCTGCAATGATATTTTGCGTATCAAAAACCATGCAGTTGGCTGCAGTTTTTTCTTTGATCGCAGCCCAATTTAATTCGCGAAATTGGGGGCGCGCAGTCATCACCACAATCATCTGCACCGGATTTTTAATTTGTTCGATCTGATTACAATGTTCGATCAAACCATTGATCGCAGATAAATCTTTTTCATTCATCACTGGATCAAAACCCAAACACTGAATATTTTTTTGTTTCAGAATCCCGGCCAAATCCAAAGTCAGCGAACGCCGCAAAGTATCCGTATCCGCCTTATAAGTATAACCCATCAATAGAACGGGCCCCGAACCTTTGACATGATTGATAACAGTATCCGCAAGCGCCTGAGTGGTGTTTTCATTAACAGACAAAACCGCGTCCACCAGCGGAGTCGGAACCGATTTTTCTTTTCCTAATTTTTGAATCACGCGCAAATCGCGCGGCAAAGTTCCGCCGGCAAACCCAAGTCCTGGACTGACATAGGCCATCGGGCCAATGCGCTTATCCAGTTTCAAGGCCTGACCAACAACTTGCGAATCAACGGCGAATTTTTCCCCGATGCGGGCAAGTTCATTGGCAAAGCTGATCGAAGTCGCAAGGAAAATATTATTGGCGTGTTTAACCATTTCAGCTGTCGGCAAATTGCAGCACAGAAATTCGGTCTTAAAATCTTTTAAAATTTTTTTCATTTCCACAAGCGTTGCTTCTGATTGCGCTCCGATCACCGTGCGATCCGCATTAAAAAAAGTTTCAATGCCTTTACCTAGGCGTAAATTTTCCGGAACATAGGCCACCGGCAATCCCGTGATGGCCTCGGCCTGTTGGCCAAAACCCATTGGCACTTGGGAACTGATCGCAAGCAGTTGGGATTTTTTTTGCGTGCGCTGAATATTTTTTAAAATTTCAATCAAGGAAGCCGTATCGGGTTCATCCTTGTCGTTAATCGGAGTGTCCACTGCCAGCCAAAGTTTTTCTGCCTGCCAGTTTTCGTTGACTGCATTTTCAAAAAATAATCTGCCCGCTTTTTGATTGCGCAAAATCATTTCGTTCAAACCTGGTTCAGAAACTGGAATCGGCGGAAATTCGTTCCAAGCTTTTTGCGACATCAATGGGTTTACCAACGCGACTTTGTGGCCAACATCGGCCAAGACCGAAGCCGTCACAAAGGCCAAATGCCAATCACCCAATACCGCAATATCGTAATTTTTAGTCATGCAAAACCACCTGAGCACCCAAAGTGTCAAAACGGAATGGAACATCCTGCATGCCTGCTTCGCGCAAAGCTTTGCGCAATCGGCGCTTATCGTCGGCTAGGAACATCAAAAATCCACCGCCACCTGCGCCAATTAATTTTCCACCGATGCCGCCATTTTTTCTGGCGATGTCATACCATTCGTCGATGCGACCCGAGGTCATGCTTTTGGATCTTTTCTTTTTCCATTCCCAATGTGTGTTCATCAAATTTCCGAATTCAGATAATTTGCCGGCCTCTAGAGCATGGCCGATTTGATCGCCCAATTCTTTGACGAAATGCAAATTTTCAATCATGTCGTTGCTGGGTTTTTCTGCGACGATGTTTTTGCTGGCCTGATCTTGTTCGCGCAAAATCTCATTGGCAGAACGCGAATAACCGGTAAAAAATAATAATAAATGTTCTTCCAGATCCACGCGATCGTGCTTGGACATTTCCAGTGGGCGCGAAGTTACAACACCTTTTTTATCAATGTGAAACCGAGTTAATCCCCCGATGGATGAAATATACTGATCTTGTTTGCCAATGGGCGAACCCAATTTTTCAATTTCAATTCGGCACGCATCTTCCGCCAAAGACATCGGGGTGTGCTGTGTTCCGCGCGCCGTATACAGCGCCTTTAACAAAGCCACCGTAAACGCACCCGAAGATCCCAGCCCTGTGCCCGAAGGAATATCTGCAAACGAAGAAATTTCCATTGCCGAATTAATCTGGCACTGTTTAAGGCATTCACGAATGATCGGATGTTTAATCTGATCGACAGATTTTACTTTTTCCATTTCTGAATATTTAATAATTAGTTCTTCGATAAAAATCGGATGCAAGGAAATATAAATATACTTGCTGATGGCAGCACTTATAAACGTAGATTCAAATTGTTCGTAGTAGGACGGTAAGTCCGTTCCGCCACCGCCAATTGAAATCCTTAACGGTGATTTAGTGATAATCATAAAAATCCTTCCAGCTATTTCCTGTTATAGTCATCTTGATAACGAACAATGTCGTCTTCGCCGAAATAAGTTCCGGTTTGGACTTCGACAAATTCCAGTAAAACATTTCCAGTATTGCGAATGCGGTGCTTGGCGCCCAAGGGGATTTTGATGTGCATTCCGGCTTGAACGGGGATGACCTCGTCATTCAACAAAACTTCGCCCTTGCCTTCGATCATCACCCAGTGTTCTTCACGCCTGGTGTGCGATTGATAGGAAAGTTGCGCGCCGGGTTCAATATGAATGACTTTGGATTTAAATTTTTTCGAATTTTTCAAAACTTCGAATCTTCCCCAGGGACGTTCTTCAAAAAGTCCTTCGACCACGAATTTGGGTTGTTCTTGCTTTAATTTCTCGACAATATTTTTAACTTCTTGAGTCTGCCCTTTTTTACTAATCAGCAGCGCATCGCGAGTATCGACCACGACCAAATCATCGGCGCCAACAAAGGCGTAAACTTTTCCCGTCAGCGGATGCAGATAATTATTTTTGGAATCAATTTCCACTTTGCATTGCTGTGCGGGATTTGTTTTTTGAATGTCCGCCATGGCATCCCAGGAACCAACATCGCTCCAGCCCATATCGCAGGGGACGCAGCGCAAATCATTTTCACTTAATTTTTCAATCACCGCGTAGTCGATGCTGATGCTTTTAAATTCCTGATAAATTTCCGCCAAATTACTTTGATCCGATTTTAATTTTTCAGCCACCGCCCAAATATCTGGGGCGCTGTCTTTGAATGCTTGAATCATACTTTGCACTTTGAAAATAAAAATTCCGGCATTCCAAAAATAATTTTTACTTTGCAAAAACTCTTTTGCAGTTTCTTCGTTGGGTTTTTCATGGAACTTTAATACTTTGCAGCTTGCGGTGGATTTGCTGATTTCTGTTTGAATGTAGCCAAATCCTGTTGCCGCAAATGTCGGGGTGATTCCCAAAGTAACTATTCTGCCCTGTTCGGCGTCTTGGATCGCCATTTCGACCGCTGCGAAAAATTCGGGTTCTTTTTCAATTAACTGATCGGCGGGAAAAACCCCCACCACAGAATCTTTTTTTCCCTGCAGTTCAAAAACTCGGCACAATGTTGCAATAGCCGGTGCTGTGTTTTTTGGTTGCGGTTCATATAATGAATTTTTGCTATTCATTGCAAGTTCTTTGAATTTTTTCTCAGTCAAATTGCGCAGGCTTTCGGTGGTCAGAACCCAAGGCTCGCCGAATTTAGCGACCCGTCGCATGGTCAAAGTTTGCAAAGATTCATCAAATAAGTTGCAGAATTGCTTGGGCCAATTGGACCGGGATACGGGCCATAAGCGGGTGCCGCTTCCACCGGAAATTACAACCGGAATCATTCTGTTTTTAAGTGTGCTTTGCTCCATTATCAGCCTTTTTAGCACGCAGCCCCGAAATTGGCATGAAATTAATTGCAGCCCAGTATCAAAATGTCGGATCTGCGAGAATTGGCCTTTGGATTTAGATTGCGGGCAATGATTTCGATCCAATTGGCCGAAACTTGCAGAATAATTTTTCGATCCGATTTGGCCAGCAAATTTTTAATCAGATTTTCCTGATTGGTTCGTAAAATCACCGCATCCGAACACGTCAGTGGCAGGCGGGAAAACTCGTCTTCGGTAAATCGCGCAATGGGCGGATAGGGGTGAGTAATAAAAATATCCGTCATCCATTCAATCGACCCGTCTATACTTAGAACACGCTTAAATTCTGTGTGTTTATCCAAAAATAAACTGGTTTGAATTAGATTTTTCTGAGGAGGATCAAAACTTGCAATGGCCCACAACAGGCAGTTCAAAGTCAAACCCCAGCTTAGCCGCATCCGCCGGCCCGAACGCTGCGACCAAAGCTGCACAAAAAGTGGAGTCAGCACAAAAATCCCAATCGGAATCCACGAAATTAAAAAGCGTTCGTACTTATGGGCAAACAGATTGTGAAATAAAATAAAAATTAACACCGAAATAAAAATCATTCGGTATTCCCGCAGCCAAGTTTTAATAAAGCCCTTGGGATATCTGGCAATCCAAAATGGCCCAAGAAATATGGCAAATAAAACCATAAAATAAAACCACCACGGCTGGATATTGTAATTGGCGCTTTGTTCCACATTATATTCTAATGATTTGATCAAAGAATCATGCCAGCGTCCGCGCAGAAATAAATCAGGTAGCCCCGCAAGCGAAACACTCATTATCCCCAAAAAAGCGACCGCAAAAAAATCTTTCCACTTTCGATAAATAATCGGCAAAAGAACAAAGACCAGCCCGCATATCCCAACCTGCGGCCGCATTAAAAACGCGATGGAAATCCACAAAACTCCCCACAGTAAATATTTTCGCAAGGGTCTTTCGTCATACAGAACTGCACAGATCATTGCCGCAAACATCCATGGAATGCTAAGGGATTCAGCCATCGTGCGCGAAATTATAAACAAATTTCCAAAATAAAAAATCAGCAGCAAAAAATAATATTTTAATGAAACTTTTTTGTGTGAATTTTTGCGAAAATAAAACAGCGCCCAACTTATAACCACGCTGCTGATTAAACCTAAGACAATTAAAATAAATCGGTATTGATAATAAGGATTTTTAATTCCCAATAAAAGTGCCAATTGCCCAAGCGACCACAAGGGCATTAGTTGATGAGGCGCCTTAACATCATCTGCAACAACCAATTTTAATATTTCTGAAGTCTGAGCCGGTAAAAACCGAACCATTCCTGTCCAATATTCATCTAAGGCGATAAAGCCATCGTTCCAAAAGGCAATAAAAACTGCAGATGCAATAAAAAGTAGGGCCCAGTGTTTATCTTTCACCCGGCCAGTTTGACAGAGTAGTCTTGAAAGATCACGCTTGTTTTAATCCATTTTTTTAAGGAGATTTCGATGGCAACTGCTTTGATTACTGGCGCATCGGCGGGATTGGGAAAAGAATTTGCAAAACTTTTTGCCGAAGATCAACACGACGTCCTTCTTGTCGCACGAAGAAAAAATGAACTGGAAAACTTGAAAGTGGAACTTCAGGAAAAATGGAAAATCCAAGTTCATATTTTGGATTTGGATATTTCCAAACCCGATTCTGCGAAAAAAATTCTGCATTTTGTGGAAAACAACCAAATGGAAATTGAGTTTTTGGTCAACAATGCAGGTTTTGGCACCAACGGAACTTTTGCGGAACTGGAACTCGAACGCGAACTGCAAATGATAGATCTAAATATCCGCAGCCTGGTCGAACTGACCTATCTTTTCATGCAGCCAATGATTGCACGTAAGCACGGAAAAATTTTAAATATTGGGTCCGTTGCGGGTTTTCAAGCTGGGCCTTTTATGTCTACCTATTACGCCAGCAAAGCATTTGTAAATTCTTTTTCCGAGGCCCTTTCCATCGAACTAAAAGGCAGCGGAGTCACCTGCACTGTTCTTGCACCAGGTCCCACGGCAACGGAATTCCAAGCTGTCGCCAAGCTTGAGAAACGAAAAGTTTTTAATGCTGATGTTTCCGCAACTGCGATTTCCGTCGCAAAATGTGGGTATCAAGGAATGATGTCGGGTCAAAGCTTGGTTGTGCCTGGTCTAAGCAATAAATTGATTGTGCAAAGTGGAAGATTTTTACCCAGACAGTTTTTGCAAAAGGCTGTCGCGAAAATGAACAAAAATTAGTTTAATTTTTGCAGCCAATTAAATTCATCCGGTTTAAGCCCACGCTGAATTCCCAGAATCTCGTCGTAAAGTTTGGCGGCGATGGGTCCCATTTCTTTGTCGTTTAAATTAATTTTCCAATCGGCTGCTGCCAGTTCCCCAACCGGGCTGATAACTGCTGCGGTGCCAACGCCGAAAATTTCTTTCAGCTGACCATTGGCTGATGCCGTGCGGATTTCTTGAATACTGACTTTTCTTTCGCTGATATTTTTTTTCCAAGATTTTAGAATGGTTAATACTGAATCGCGGACCCCACCTGCTAAAATGGTTCCATCCAAGGCGGGGGTGACAATTTCATTTTCAAAAACGAAAAAGATATTCATGGTGCCGACTTCTTCGATGTATTCTTTTTTTACATCCAGCCACAGAACTTGCGAATAACCTTTTTTCTTGGCCTCTAAAGCGGCTTTCAAGCTTCCTGCATAATTGGCGGCAGCTTTGGTCGCGCCCAGTCCACCAGGGGCTGCGCGTAGATATTCTTTTTCGACCCAAATTTTCAGTGGCTGCAAACCACCTGAATAATAAGATCCAACTGGTGACAACAAAACGTAAAATATAAATTCCTGCGCAGGTCTGACCCCTAGAAATGCTTCGCTGCCAATTAAAGTTGGGCGAATATACAGCGAACTGCCCTGCGCGGTTGGAATCCAGTCTTGATCTATTTCAACTAATTTTTTGATTCCTTCTAAGAATATTTCTTTGGGTGGCGCCAGCATGCAAAGGCGTTCTGCTCCGTTGGTCATGCGCTGCCAATTAAATTCGGGGCGAAATAAAACGATTTCTCCGGATTCCTGTTTGAAAGCCTTCATGCCTTCGAACAGAGCTTGTCCATAGTGCAACGCACTTGCGCCGGGATCTAAATCCAAGGATTGATAGGGCGTAATCCTGGGGTTGTGCCAGCCCTTTTGTTCATTATAATTAACCAAAAACATATGATCGGAAAAATATTTTCCAAATCCAAGGTCGTTGACGTCCGGTTTAGCTTTGGGTTTTTGCGTGCGCGTGATGGAAATTTCGATTTTGGACATTCCTAATTACTACATCACCTAAAGTATAAAATCTAAACTTTTATCTTATTTATGTGAAATGCGCATAAAGTATTTTCTCCGTCATCATCTAGTTTTTGCAGCGTTTGGCATCAGCTAAATTGCGGAACCCATTCCAATTCGCCGAGACCAGTAAATTTCATAGAACTAGACGTCTAGCGAAGACCCAGAAGAACGAAGACCAGAAGGTCCGAACGAAACGCCGCAAATTGCAACCATAGATTTACTCTGCGCCGCCCGTTGTGCGCATTTATTTTTTGGATTCTGATTATCTTCTTGTAGATGACAAAACTGCAATAAATTCTGCATTTATTGAAAATTTCCAGTCTTTGAGAATATGTCGCCGATTTATTTACTCAACTGCAATCAATTACAGTTTGAGCCAAAGTTTTTTGGCACATCCCCTGCATTGAGAATTAAGGGACCTAATTTTAAACAGGAGAAATCATGAAAGTTTTCAAAATCTTATCAATTGCATTGGCGCTATGCGTGGCAGCTGGCTGCGCCTCTTCTAAAGATAATAAATCGTCTCCAGCAATCGCAAATCCTGAGAAAAAAGATTTTCGAGATCCAATGCCCCCGCAAGTCGTTGTTCAAAATCCTACTAAGCTTGAATTACTTAGTTATCCAGAAGATCACTCAACAGTTTTTGTGCTTCCACCAGCAGAATTAACTGCCACAGTGGGCAAGTTAGGTTTTGCAACTGCCAATATTGGATTCTGCAAAGGATTATCTATCGATCCAAAAGATGAAGACGTTGGAAATCTGATCGGCGCTAGTGCACAAATCGATTACAAAACAGGCTGGGATGACGGCATCGAGCAACTTAGAAAAGCAAATCCGAGCCTCAAATTTCAACGTGCCGCCGTATACAACGTAAGAATTACTCCGGAAATAATTAATGGAATCAAGGCAGTTAATCCAACCAAAGCAATAAGTTCTCTTGGCATGTCAAAATCAAAAAATGGAGTTTTCACAATCGCTACTTTTCCCTCGGAGACTTATTCTAATAATATTTGGCTGTCCTTATATGGAGTGTGCCCGATAATTCATCCAGAATATTTTGGCCTTAGTGCAAATCCTAAAATGGAAGTGTCCTATAAGGTTTTTGTTGTTTACGATTACTTCAAGCCTTTTGTGAAAGTAAAAATTAAATACAACTTAGCAAAAATGTATCAAAAAATTTCTGTCTTCTTGTCCGCTGTAAAAAATCAATCCAGCAACTTTGACTTATGGGCAATTGCAGAACAAAAAAGATTTTTTGGCGATGCGCTTGAAATTATTTTAAGTGATTCAATGGACAACGCGAATAAAGAGCTTGTCGCAAAAAAAGCACTGCGAAATATGCTCGATCGAATTCAAAATTATAGCATGCTTGATATTTCCAATCGCTGGGAAGTTATCGGAAAAGCAACAGCAGACCATGATTTACTTCAGCAGATTGTCCTTTTCGGCAAAAAAGAAATCGGATCTGATTATTTAAAAGACTTGGATGTAGAGATCGATTTCGCCTACCAAAGAATGACAACAGCAGCACTGAGCTATACAAAGTAGTTAATAGCTCAGTAATCAAATATAAGAAAAAAGGCGAATCATCAAATTCGCCTTTTTTCTATTTAAAATCTTAAATCTAATAACAAGATCTTAAGGCTAAGAAATTATATTTCCTAAAATACTTCCGAAATCCAGCCACGTTGTTCTGATTACGGAAACGTCCGGCACAAAAACTGCTTAAAGCACGTCTGAGACGAAAAATAATTTTCGATCCAAAGCACTTATATAAGGAGAACCCCACTAATGAGAACTTCCATTAAAGTTCTAGCAGCAATTGTCGCAATGTCCGCGGCACACAAAGTATCCGCGGAGCCAACGGCATATCCAACTGATACAAGCGTGTTATTTAAAATTATAAATAACACTAACTCAAACATCTTAGCAGACGAACTGGATTCACGAACTGTATGGGTTATGCCACCAAATACTGCGAAAGCGACTGTTGGCAACATGCATACAAAAACAAGTAATTTAGGTTTTTGTAAAGAAATGGGCATGCTGCAAAAAATTACTGCGCGTCTAACTTCAGACTTAGGCGAATTGCAAGAACGCAGAAAAAGATCTATTCCAGGAATTGAGCGTTTGTCTGATGAAGCAAGCAAGCTTTATCAAGCCGTTACTTTATACGCCAACAGCAATAGCTTAACTGAACTAGCTGAAATGGATGATCGTATTAAATCTGATGAGAACAGACTTACAGAACTTTATAAATTAGCGGAAAGCTGCCAACCTGAAGTCACTCCTGAAAAGTGCGCAAGAATTAATAACGAAATGTCAGATGTTATAAAAGATAAGCGCGCATTAAGTAAATCTCGTGCAGAATTAACAAAAACAAATTCTGACTCTGTCGCCGGATATGACAAACGTTTGCGTGTTTACCAAGCGGCGAACAAACGCTTTGAGGCAGCAAAAGCCATCCACGATACAATCTCAGACTCAATTTTTGCCATTCAAAGAAAATTCCACGAATCGTATGGTTACTATGGAAAAATGGAAGGCGCTCGCGCATCTATTGTTTACAAAAGCACCTGGGATGACAACTTAGTAAAATTACGATCTGAAAATCCTGAAATTAACTTTTCCAAAGTTGCGACTAAAAAAGCAAAACTTATGGCTGAACTTCTGGGCGTGAAAGATATCGATGCTTCAGGGGCTATTAAGGCAATCGGAATCGGCGGCGACGCAAAAGACAATTCCGTTTCATTTGAAGCTTACCCTCAAGACCTTTCAACAAATGTAGTGCTGTCGTTGATTGGAGCTTGCCCACTTGAACATCCCGATTATTTTGATGTCAGCTCGAATGTTCTTAAAGATATGCAATACGGACTGATCATCACCTATGACTACGACACAGTTTTCAAACTGAAGGCAAAAGCTACATACAATATGTATAGAATGTATCAGAAGATTACTTCAAGTCATACAAGCGGAGGATTCTTTAGCTCTCATACATCTGCAACTATAGAGGAAAGAAACTTCTTCAGAGATTCATTCAAGATGGAATGGGATGATCAGGAAAATACGATCTCACAAGCAGACAAAGATGCTCGTGAAAAAGAAATGCGCGACAATGTGTTGTTACGATTAGCCTCTTATGCGTTACCAAATGTTGCCAGTCGTGGCGATGTGATTGCCGCGGCAAAACCTCCAACTCGAGGAGCAATAGTGCTGGTTGATGGCTTAGCAAAAACCTGTCCAACTAACGTATATTGCCAAGGCGCGATCGTGGTCGCGACTGTCTTAGATGCAATTTTTGGCAGTAGCAGTTCGACCGCCTCATTCTTAAATATTCAAGATACTCAAGTTGTCGAAGTATACAGCAATAATCAAAAAATTACGAAATCTTGGATAACAAGTTATTTATAACCTAATTGGGAGTGTAAAATGAAAACAAATTTAAAACTATTCGCAACAAGTTTAGTGGTGGTTGCAAGTTCAGCTCAGGCTGAGCTTGCGTGGGTGCAAACCCCATACTGGCAGGCGCCATTTGAAAATCAACAAACAATTAAAATCTATGGCATCGATCCTGGGTTAGAAAAAATCTGTGAAGATTACCATAAAACTGTTGTCTCAAGTCCAGGAAAGACAAGCCTATCAGCACGTGGAATTGAAATACTTCGATCGATACCAAGTTCGATGAATGAAAATGAATTTTCCGCAAGATTTAGAATTAATGAAGTGGCTTCAAAAAAAGCGGCTGATCAAAGCATCGAAAAAGCGAACTCGGCTGTCGAAACGAAAAGGGAATCTGATGTGCTTCCGAATTTTACTTTGCAAACCGCTGTTTTATATCCTCAGCTTAGTCCTGTGAGTGAAATCGCACCTGTTGCAAATGATGAAACAGCGATGATTTCAATTTCTAGATCTTTGGGGCTTAGGACTCTGCCTGTATCAATTTCAGGAGAAGCATATAGGGCAATTTTAAAAATCTCTGGAAAAGATTTAGCCTGCGATCTATTAGCGGGAACTGCACATTTAGAATTTGATTCTAAAGCAATTGTTAGAATCTCTTCAAAGGATCAGGAGCAAACCGATTCTGTTTATGTAAAGATTGAGAATCTAGTTGAAACTGTTTTCAATCGAAAAAAATCACCAATCGGCCGAGCTGCACTTCTTGGTTATAAGGCGGCAGAACTATTGGCGCCGTTACGCCTGAGCGACGAAAAAAATGAGGCAATCGTTGAAACTGTGGTTGATAAACTTTTTGACCAAAATATGGAGCGCAACCAGCTTTGGTCGAAAGATAGTTATGGATACCATTTAGACGTTTCAGGCGCCGCGCAAACAAATATTAAAATTACAGCGGAGAAGTGATTTATGAAACAAAAGTTTTTATCAATCGCTATCATTTTCACTAGTGTTTTATTTGTTACATATTTGGCTTTTCAAAAAAGGGCAAATCTCGATCATGACGAAAAATCTATAAACCCAATTGCAGCGAAGCAAAGCGAGAATGAAAAATCAGCTTTGCCGGCAAAAAGCCGTGGGTTGCAAGTGCCGGAAGTAGTAAAAAAACGATTCGTGATTGAAGAAGCTATTGAAACAACAAAAAGCATTGAAGAGTTTTACCATGAATATGCGGGCTATGAACCTTTGCAACTTGAGCATGTCATTCTATCGTCAAAACAAATCATTGAAAAAAATAATTTGATAGAAAAATCAAATGCTGGAAGTTTGTCAGAAAAAGAAGTTCTTATCCTTGCTACAGAATTGCATCGTCAAACAGCCTTAAGGCAATTGATCGCAGAAGATGAAATCCAACAGCTCAAAAAGAAATTTTTATGAAGTCCGTTTTTTGCACAATTGCCACAACGCTCTTGCTCAGTGGCTGTTTTCCCTCGGTCGATGGAAAAAGTATTTATTTATCTAAGAATGAATACTCAAAAATAGCCAGTGAATGCAGAAATTTAAACAAAATTGGCGACTATCAAAGAGTAAAAATTAAGATAAATGCGGACGTGGACCATGTGAAAAGGCTGATTGCAAATGATGACTTACAAAAAGTTAAAAGTGAAATTGAGTTTTTGCAGTCAAGAATTCAAAAAAACTCTGATTTACTGATCAAACTTCTTGGCCAAGAAAATTCTGCTGTTTCATATACTCAAAGTTTAAAATGGGTCTTAGGCGCAGAAGATCTTGGATTTAAAAATCAAGGTTTTGGCGCTTGGCAAATTCATTCCGCAGAAATTGTTAATATTTACTCATGGAATGGCGAAAACAAAAATTTAATTAAAACCGTAAAAATAGATATTCACCCCGACGAAGTCATAATTCGATTTCAACGGCCAGCAACACTGATTGAGCTTTGTCAGTTGCAGCAAACAATAGTGATGCACCTAAGAGTCAATTTTCAAAATTCATCCCTTAAAATAAGATCGAACAATTATAAATTATTAGCAAAGAATGTGGAGAGATTATGAAATTAAAAATTATTATATCTTTGGTAACTTTATTCATCGCTGGATGCGGCGGCGGAAATGGCGGCAACGGATCAACCGGAGGAAAGCCTCCTGTTGATAAACCAACATCGCCCTGTGATTCTAAACTAGACACGGGCACACCTGGAAGAGTCGCTGCCTCTGCATATAAAATTAAAGCGGCTTGCGGTCTTAATGAACAGGAGTTTGCAAAACTTTTGGATAAATTGGGATATAATTAGTCGCAGATGCTTTACAAATGCCTGGCTTTCTGTTCGTTTCGTATTATCATTTTAACTTTTAAATTTCATAAATTTAATTGTCTGTCGGTTTAATTTAAATTTGTTTAGGCTGTTTAAATTAAATCGGCAATTTCGCCGATCACTTACAAGGAGTGTAACGTGACCATCTTGGCACCACTGATTCAACAAAGTATTCAAAAAGAAATTTCTGAAAAAGGCTATGCCCTGGTTAGGCGGAGTTCGCTTTGGCTTAGCGGCACAAGCAGACGAAGCCCTGCTTCAACTTACTAAAAATTATTCCTCTATGCCGCTGGATCCCCATTTGTTTTCCGAAGAAGGCGCGCGATTCAGACGTTACGCTCGATTTCTGATTGACCCAAAGTCAAAATCCTTAAAACTTTTCCAACACGATCGTTTTTTTCAAGCCGATCGCGATCAAGAACCTTACGAGATAAGCCTGCATATGATTCGCATACAGGCCCACCCAAACAATGATCGCGGCAGACCCGCCCCAGAAGGAATTCACCGCGACGGCTATCATTTCGGGTCCATTCATTTGATGAATCGCGAAAATGTCTTGGGCGCTGAAAATAATGTCTATGACTTAAGTAAAAACTTGATCGATCAGCAAACTTTGAATCAGCCGATGGATTCAATTTATTTCGACGATCGAAAGATCTTTCATTCCGTGAATCCCTTTACGCAACAAGATCGTGAGGCTGCCATGATCTGCCAGTATGGATAGGCTTACTGCCCGCAGGAATAAACTGTAAATATTAAAGTAAAAACAAATTCCCAGTAATAAATGCCGAGGGCTCGCCCTCATTGGGAAATAAACTCCAGTATTCCTCTAGAAAATCCAGATATTCATCAAGGCTCATTTGGTTAATTCCTGGATCTCTTCCCATGCATTAAATAGATCGGCATAAATTTTTAATTGTTTCATATCCATATTTTGAGTTCTTAGCAGCGATTGAATATCGGCCTGATCTTGAAGTTTCCTTTTTGGGTCGTTTTTATAAGCTTGGATCTTGAGTCCAATAAGTCCCTCTGCAGAAACAACCGAAACTCCAATTTTCGAATCCATTTTAGATTTTTGGATCATTTCCAAAGACAGGGGTCTGTTTGCAAATACAATATCTAAATTTCCAATCCCACTAAATTGTGCAACTTCTTTTGTTTGATGTCGTAATTTGAATCCAGAGCTTAAAAGAATTTTTATAATTTGATCCTGGTTTTTACCGCCAACTAAAATATCGATATCGGTTGTTGCTCGGTGCACTCCATGAGCAGATAAAGCAAATCCCCCAATAAGCGCAAACTCAATTTTTTCTTTAGTAAATAAATCTTTTACAGTTTGTAGCGTTTTTCTTAGCTCGATCATATTACCTGTCGTCCTTGTGAGCCAAAATATAACATGCTTACAAAGTTCACGGCTAGAAATATAAATGCTATTTCCAACGAAACTCTACAGTATCGCCAAGTAACAAGCCTTGTTTTAAACCCCAATCCGATAATATTCCTTCTGATTTACACCGAGTGGTTCAGCTGGTTTCTGTTTAAAGGTCCAGGCCTATTGCAATTTAATTTTCCGTAACGATTTCCTTTATTAGGATATTAAAAAGAGCACATAGGAGATCAAATGCTGAAAATAGCAATAGCTATATCTAGTTTGCTAATTATAAATGGTTGCGCGACAGGACCTAAAAATTCATCAGGGGGCATGGGCTTATCAGGCGAGAATCTAGTTTTTTCAATTCCCAAAGCCTTTGATCCGAGCCCTAAATTTTCAAAAGCAGAGGGTAACCAAGAAACTACAGAAATAGTTCTGATTGGTGAAACTTTAGAAAATTGGTCACAGTTACTTACGGTGCAATTGCTTCCACCAACTAATAAAAGTTTTCAGTTCTATCAATCTATCGAAGAGAATTTAAAAAAAATGTGCCCAGAAGGGTTTTTACAAAAAATTGATACTCCTGAAAAACAAAACGGATACTCAATATCCTCCTTTTGGATTTTTTGTCCTTTAAATCCAAAAACACAAATGGGCGAATCGACGATCGTAAAAACTATCGAAGGAAAAGACAAATTCTATGTAGTGCAGTGGGCCTATAAAAAGCCGCAGTACAAGGCAAAAAATTCGGGACTTACCAAAGAAGAAATTATTCGAGCAGCAAGTCACCTCAAAAATGTCATTGTCTGTGACAACAGAGATTTACAGCGCAAATGTCCATAAAAAGAAAAGATAATTTTAAGATATGACGCCAGCTAATCCAAAAAAAATAATTATTTATTTTTCTATTTTTTTTAGTTTAGTCTTGATTGGTATTTTAATATTTTACAAAGCGGCCTCGCTCCTTGCTGGCTGGGATGGATTTGTTTTTGCCAATAATGTTGAGGCCGAGGGAAACTATTTATCTATTGGCAAGTTTGATACAAAAGAACTGTGTATTGCTGCTGGACGCGACCTTGTAAAAAAGAAACAAAGCCTGACTATTTCTGACGGCCCCTTGAAAGGCACTTATACTGCTGATTCTTACTTGTGCGGAGAAGTTTGTTTCTTTCCCGATGGCCCGGGTGATGCGCTTATTTCTGAAATTAAATGCGCAAGTCATTTCCAAGAAAGTGCTTACCCAGACCAAATGTTTCTGGATGAGCTACTGTTGACCGTCGAGCCACAAGATTTTTTGCCGACTGGGGCCTGGGCGCTAGAATCAATGCAATGTAGTAACTCGCGCTGGAAAGACCAAAATGAAAAAACCAAATGGAACAGCAAAGAAACAAAAACCCGTTATTTCTTTTCGCAAAAATACCTTACCCAAATAACCGAGTTTTCGCACAACGGATCTGATACTCCGTTTTGCAAAATCACCACACAAAGCAGCCTTGAAAAGGCGAATGATGGCAAAAGCATCCTGTCCAATGAACTAGAGCTCAGCGCCAGTCCCAAGTCGAAAGAATGCACAGAAGCAAAACCCCGCGGAAAAAGAATGCTTCAATTTGCCAAAGTTGATAAAAAATTGGCGATTATTTTCGAAGCCTCTTCGGGATACGAAGCCTGCGAAAAAGGCGCAAGAATGATCTACATCTTGGTCCCGAGAAAATAGTGTTACCGTTTGCAAGCCCGAATATCTGGTGGCTCTCTTTCTTCGTCGAAAAATTTTTCATTCGGTGAGTCCCTTTACGCTACGAGATCGTTAGGCTGCTATGATTTGTTGTTATGAGTAGGATTGCTAGGCCTAAGAATAGAATTTTAAATTAGTATTTCTTTTGTATTTCAAAAGAAATCTGTGCGTGCTCTTATAAAAACAGAGGAGTGCGCAATGAAAAATAATTTTTCTGAACTGTTGGGACCAATTCAAGACTTGATTGCCATGAAAGACGAACTAAGAAAACTGGTTGATCAGGGCCGTGGGGGCATAAGCCTGAATACTGAAAAGTTTCACGGGAAAATTGTCCCCGCAAGTTTTCGCACTTATCAAGGGGTAACGGATGACTTTCGCCTGTTCGCCGCAGGAATCAAAGGTATCAAAAACCAAGATCTTGTTGCCCAGGCATTGGTAGAATTTATGGAAAAATACCAGGCCCAATCCGAACCCCCGATCAGCCTGACCCTTGGGGCATCACTTTGTATGGAGGAAGAAAAAACACAAATATTCTCATCCTTGGTTAAAAAAATTCGCGCAGAATTAACAATTAAACAAGAAACATTTATCCCACAAGTCAGAATTTATGACAGCGCGCTTATTGGAAAGGAGCAATTTATACTGAAAACCAATGACGGCAGGGATTTTCCAGGGTCAATACGCGGAAAATCCTTAGAAAAATTAAAATCCCAACTAACAAAATTAATGCTGGACAAGGGGAAAGCCTAGGCTACTTAAGCAAATCCAGGCGCTCTGCCTAAAATTTTTAAACTTCCGATGTTTAAATTACTTCGGCGCCGGCAGTATTCCCGCGTCATTTCCGCTGCTGAGGCCAACGACGATCCGCCAGTTTTCGCCCAAGCAAAAGTCAAAGCCTTGATCTCTCTCCGCCAAACTTTAGATCTGATTAGTTCAGTTAATTTGGGGCTCCCAACGGCCCAAAAATCGAGTTCGGCTTGGCGCGTGTTTGCCCGAATGTATTCATTCGGAAATTGCAAACGCGTGACAAACGGTATGTTCGAAGACTTTTTGGGCCGTTGGGCGCCCCAAATTAACTAAACTAATCAGATCTAAAGTTTCAGATGGCGGAGAGAGAGAGATTTGAACTCTCGAAGGGTGTTTAGCCCTTACACGATTTCGAGTCGTGCGCCTTCAGCCACTCGGCCATCTCTCCGTTTACGGATGAGATAACCTAGTCGGTTTTTTGCTAAAATAAAATATTAAAATGCACAATAGGCACATTCCGGCTGCGGCCAAATAAGGCGCGCCGGGGAAATAATATTTTCCCACATGTGAACTAAACTGAGTGAACAGTGAAGTATAAATAATCGGCCCCATAATCGCAGTCACGCTGGTCAGGCTGGTCAGCGATCCCTGCAACTCGCCCTGTTCGGAATCAGAAACTTTTTTCGTCAACATTGCCTGCAGCGCAGGTGTTGCCAACCCCGCAAAGGCCGAGGGGAATAAAATAACATACATCTGCCAACCCGACTGGGCGCAGGCAAAGGCCACATACCCCAATGCCGCCATAATTGCGCCACACAAAAGTGCTTTGGATTCCCCGATTTTGGGAATGATAATGCGAATCAGTCCGCCCTGCACAATGGCCACAGAAATTCCCACAAAACTTAAGGACAAACCAACATCAAAAGCTGTCCATCCAAATTTTGTTTGTGTGTACAAAGTCCAAACGCTGGGATGCACTTGGCCTGCCAAAAATAAACACACATACATCAACAACAGCGCCATAATGTTTTTCCGTTCGAATGTGCGCAACAAGGTTCTAAATGGATTTAGATTTTTAAATTCCAACTTCCTGCGTTTAGACGGAATTAAGGATTCTGGTAAAACAAAAACTCCAAATGCAAAATTAATAATATTTAAAACAGCCGCGCCTAAAAACGGTGCCTGTGGGCTGATCGTGCCCAGAAATCCCCCCATAATTGGGCCTGCGATAAATCCCACCCCGAAGGCTGCGCCAATTAAACCAAAATTGTTTGATCTGTTTTTATCTGTCGACACATCGGCCATATAGGCTGAGGCAACAGTGATGCTGGCTCCGCTTAAACCAGAAATCAATCGACCAATAAAAAGCAGAAATAAATTGGGAGCAAAAGCCATCAGCAAATAATCCAGACTTGCGCCGAACAATGAAACCAGCAAAACAGGCCGACGACCAAAGCGATCCGACAAAGAACCCAAAACTGGAGAAGCCAGAAATTGCATCAGCGCATACAAAGAAATAAAATATCCAAAATAGGTGCCGACGGTGACGGGATCTGATACAAATCTTCGAATGATGTCAGGCAAGGTCGGAATGATAAATCCCAATCCCAAACAATCTAGAAAAATTGTGGAAAAAATAAATCCTGCTCGCGCCTGTCCTTTGTTCATCGTTTAATTATCAATGGATCGGAAGGAGTTTACAATGTTGCAACGAACTTTAGGTCAGTTAAAAGTCTCGGCCCTGGGCCTGGGCTGCATGGGAATGTCCGATTATTATGGTAACAGAAATGATGCCGAATCGATCGCAACCATTCACCGTGCCTTAGAATTGGGTCTGACTTTTTTCGATACCGCCGATATGTATGGCTATGGCGATAACGAAACATTGCTGGCCCAGGCTTTTAAGGGAATTCCCCGGGACAAATTTTTTTTGGCCACCAAATTTGGAATCGTTCGCGACAAGAACGACCCCCAAGCTCGCGGCGTAAAAGGCAACTCGGCCTATGTTCGCGCCTCGTGCGAGGCCAGCTTAAAAAGATTAAACTTAGACTGCATTGATTTGTATTACCAACACCGGGTCGACCCCAATACGCCCATCGAAGAAACCGCGGCCGAGCTTGCAAAATTAGTTGCCGAAGGGAAAATCCGTTATATCGGTTTATCTGAAGCAGCGCCTGAAACTATTCGCCGTGCCCACAAGGTTCATCCAGTCACAGCAGTTCAGTGCGAATATTCTTTATGGAGCCGCGATATGGAAGAAAAAATCATACCCTTGTGCAAAGAATTAAATATTGGTTTTGTTCCTTATAGTCCCTTGGGCCGCGGGTTTTTAACAGGTCAGTTAAAAAAATTCGAAGATTTTGCACCTGACGATTACCGCAGATTTTCCCCACGTTTTCAAAAAGAAAACTTTGCTAAGAATCTACTGGTTGTGCAGAAAATCGAAGAAATTGCCCAATCTAAAAACTGCAAAGCTTCACAACTGGCCTTGGCTTGGGTGCTTGCGCAAGGACAAAACATTGTTCCGATTCCAGGAACGAAACACAGAAAATATTTAGAGGAAAATTTGGCAGCCCTGGAAATAAAATTGACGTCGCAAGAAATCAAAGAAATCAGTGATATTTTTCCCTTTGGAATTGCCAGCGGTGAACGCTATCCTGCCAATATGATGACGGCGCTGAATAAATGATTCGAAAAAACTTTGCGAAACTTTGGGATTATCTGCAATCACATCCCCGCGAAGTTAATTATTTCTATTTGGCCACTGCCGCATTTTTACTGTTGGTTCAATTCAGCACTTTTTCAGGAATGTTGTTTCGGTATTCAACTTCGCAAACTATTCTATCTAGTTTTGATGATGACAGTGCTTACGGGGTTGAAACGGCAATCAATACAAATTTGATTAATCACAATCACAACACCAGTTATGGCCCGATTTATTATCGGTTGTCGGTGCCGTTGCGCTATTTATTGGTTCACGATTACGAAACCGCCGGGATGAGCGCGGACGAAAAGATTCAGAAAAGTGTGTTTTTTCATTTGCTGCTGATTAATTTACTGGGAATTTTCCTTGCCTGCTTTTTATTGATGCGTGGGCTTGCCAAAGATCTGCATTGGCAAATTTTCGGCACAAGTATTTTGGCCAGTGCTTTCTTGCAAAATGAACTGCGCAGTTTTTTACTGTTTGTGGCAAAGCCTGATCACCTTATGGTCTGCTTTGCGACTTGGGCAGGCTTTGTCACTGTGCAGTGGTTGTCGGATACGCAAAATCTTAAACAACTTAAGAAATTATCTTTTTCGTGGGCCCTTGTTTCTGCCACAAAATTGGCAAGTTTATTTTTAATTCCTTCTTTTCTTTTCTTGTTTCTATCGTCGGGTTTAAATAAATTTCGCAGCTTAAAAACTTTTTTAAAATGGCTGATTATTTTTTACTTTGTTTTGGGATTCCCACAGACCCTGGATCTTTGGGCTTACCTAAAATATCTGATGCAACAAAATGCATATACGAAGCTAGTTTCTTGGGATTTCCTTGTGCACAACTGGTTGCCTTTGTTTTGGCAGGATGTTTATCGCCCGGCTTTGGTAATCCTGGTATTAAGTTTTATCGTTCCAATGCCTAAGAATTTATTTTCTAAAAAAGTTCTTACCAAGTTTTTTATTTTCGTGGCCATCGGCTGGGCGGTTGTTATGTCCAAACAAACAATTTCCCCTTTCCGCTGGTATAGTTTCCCTTTCGTGAATTTATTTTTAGTCTTTTGGGTTTTGTTTTTAGTCAAAGTTCAAAGTGGGATAAAGCTTCCGCAAAGATATTCTTGGAATAAGCATAAAAATCATTTCCTGTATCCTGCGATGATTTTTTTCCTGACTCCGCTTTTGGTCAGTTTTTTTCCCAAGGAATTGGAAAAGCGTTATAATTCGGGACTGACCTGCCGGCCTCAGGCGGAAAAAATCAAAGCGATGGTGGAAGAAAAAGTAAGCAAAGGTTTCCTGCTGTATGCTGATACTTATATTCCTTTTGATCGAAAGTTAAATAAGAAAGAAATTTATTCCGAGCCCGATGCATCGCTGGCGTTATTGAAGTCTCGCAATTTTGATTATTTATTTTTTGCAGAATTTTATTACCGAACCTTGCTGAATACACCAGGCGAAACTGCAGATTTTTATGGATTTTTTCACAATAAGGCAGTTGTGACTGATCCTTACCAGCGCCAATGGGTAAAAATCTATACCGACAGCTGCTCTTTCGAAGTCTGGGAAAGACGTTGATTTACAATCTTATTCCCACGCGGAACTGTTGCACACGTTTGTCGTAATCAATCAAAGTTTCTGCATTGCCTTCATAGAACTGCAGCATCAACGAGGGATTCAGATCGGCGCCGCCGAAGCGAAAACTGATGTCTATTTCGTGGGCTCCGTTCCAAAAGTTCCGCATAGTGTTGCCACCCGGAAAAAACATAAATTCTAGTTTAAGCCGATCTAGTGCACTGTTCGTAAATTCAGTGAAACCAAAACGGATTTCCAGGGGGCCAATATAATTTTGAATATCTAGGTTTTGCTCGTCCTGACCATACATCTGGGCAATTTTAACTTGAGTAAAGTAAACAAAACTTTTGCCAGTATTTTCGCCGTAGGCCAAAAGATACGATCGGTTGAACCCCCTGGACGCCTCACCTTCACGGCCATTGGATTTGTGTTCGATGGGGCTTATGTCCAGATATTTCCAGTAACTGTTATTCAGTTTTAATCGGTAAAATAATTCTGGATTAAAGTTCGTGTCCTTGAAAGGCTTGGATTCTCGAGTCAGATCCCAAAATCCCAACTGAGTGTATCCGATATAAAATGGAATTTTGCGAACAACTTGGTATTTAAAACTAAACTGAATTTTTGTGCTGGGTTGTCCATACAGAAAATAATTGGCATGGTGTTTTTCCAGGGCGAAGACTTCGCGTTTTTCGTCGGCTTCGACCGTTTTTGCAATGTCTATTTCGTTCTGATCTGTAAACCGACGCACATCTTCTTGATCCGTTTTTATTTCGGGGGTGCTTGGTTGGGATTCCTGTGCCTGCGCTTGTAAAATGCAAAGGCCGATAAATAAATTTAAAAATATCATCTGCTATCCGTAAAGGTTTTCCCGCAAATGAGCAATTTCAACGAGGCCTTACTGCACAATTTACATAGATCAGGGCCTTGCCGAAAAGTTGGAATAATCGTATGGATTAGAGGAACAAAGAGGACAACCGTGGCTAGAAAAGAAATCTTGCGTTTAATGATTGGGTTTCGCCGTTTCAAAGAACGTTATTTCAACAAAGACGAAAGTCTTTACCAAAAATTGTCGGGCCAGGGGCAAACTCCGAAAACATTGATTATCGGCTGCAGTGATTCGCGCGTGGATCCCGCCATTATTAGTTCCGCAGAACCCGGTGAACTTTTTATTGTTCGCAATGTTGCCAATTTGGTTCCACCTTGCATCTCGATGGATGGGGTTCATGGGGTTAGTTCTGCCATCGAATTTGCCGTAGAAAACTTAAAAGTCGAAAATATTATTGTTTTAGGTCATCGACAGTGTGGGGGCATTCGCGCACTGATGGAATCAAAAGGACCCTTTAAGAAAAGTTTTATCGGCCAATGGATGCAGGTCTCACTGGCTGCAAAAGAAAGTGTTTTAAAAAAGTATGGCTCCGCTGATTTTGAAACTCAATGTCTGCATTGTGAAATGGAATCAATTGTAATTTCGATGGAAAATTTAAAAACATTTCCCTTTGTTAGGGCGGCCATGCGTGATCGCGATATGCAGATTATCGGGGCCTATTTTGATTTAGAAAAAGGCGAATTGTTGGAATACGATCAAGAACAAAACGGCTTCCGAAATATTTTACCGGATTGATTCCAGGAGAATTTATGTCTGAATCCAGCGCTGAGCCGAATGCAGTGATTGTTCGCCCTGTAAAATCATCAGACATTCACAGCTGGAGAGTCCTTCGCAATGAGCCAATGTTTGCCCTGGTTGCAGAAAAAAATAATTCCTTGGTCGGCTTTGTTCACGGATGAATCGCTGCGAAAGCTGCGGGCTCGGAACGCGTTTATTGGCAAACCCAAGAAACCAATCTGACCGCCATGAAACTTTATGACAAAGTCGCACAGCGATCAGGATTTATTGTTTACCGAAAAGATCTTTAGTTCGCGGCGAATTAGATTGGGCTGGCCGCCACCTAGTGCTATAGCTCGCATGAATAAAAAAAGGAGATTCGTTTATGCTTATGCGCGCATCGAAATTTATTTTTTCTGCAGCCCTGCTGTGTTTGGTTTCATCTGCCTGCAATAATAACTCGGTGAGCAAAGACTCGGCGCGCGCCGCCGCTGCCAACCCAGATTCGGGTAAGAAGACTCCGACGGCAGAAGAATCGGAATGCAATAAGTGGGATATTACTTCCAGTGCAGCCTATAAGGGTCTGAAAAATATGGGCATCGATCTTCGTTTGGATTGCGCGCGCATCGGCCAATATATCGGAATTAATTCTGGCGATATTCGAGCTTGGCGAGACGTCGAAATCCCCGGAGCCTTAAAAGAAATTACTGCCTACTTAAACGAGATCGGCTGGATGCGCATTAAACCCAAGACGATTGTATTATCCACTTATTTTTCTCGAGATTCTGGTGATGGGCGTTGGGTCATCAGACCGTCTGCAGGCTATAAAACGGTTCTTTCATTCATAGAACGCGAACAAGATTTTCAATCTGTTGAAATCCAACTTTTTAATAACCAAATTAAATTGCTTGATATGGACAGCTTGGAATCGGGAACCATGGTTTATAACCGTCGTTCGCAAAAATCTGAGCTTTTAGCTGCCGCAGAATCTTTGAAAGATTTGAAAGACGATCTTGTAGGAAAAATTTCTTATCTGCATTTACCCTTAGCCACAGCCAGTAAAGCTGATTTTTTTGCTTCTCAATACAGTTCTAAAACTCGCGTGCTGACTTTGCCTTACGCTGCGCCGCAAATGTTTTTAAAATATTATTTAAATCAAGCCGTTGTTTCGCAAAATAAATTACAAAAATTAATCGGTGATATTTATATTTTTGCTCCGTTTGATATTTCTTTTTCTAATTGGGAACGCAATGATCATAAAACCAATCCCGATGCCAATCGAATACAACGTGTCGTCAATCGATATGCTGATACTTTTAATCAACTTGCCACAATTGCTGATGAACTTAGCAAGACCATTCAGGCAAAAAAGATTCGCAATATTTACTTTTCCAGCGTAGTCGCGGGAAATATTCTGTATAACAATATTTACGAAAATGCGTTAACCCTTGTGGTCGCAGAAAGAAATGCTGAAGGTTATTTCTTGAGGACACTTTCAATCATGGCGCTTAAAAATTGCTTAAAATCTTTGGTGTCTGCGAATTACAAATCCATAGATCCCGTTTGCCAAGCCGCGTTTGAGTAAAATACTTCCAAGGCGCTGACAAAATGTCCCATGCACTGCGCTGGAATCGAAGATAAGCCCTGTATAGACTGGCCTCAACTTTGCTTTGCAAGTAGAACAACCACACAAAAAGGGAGATTTATGAATTTCGTTAAAACGTCACTTGGTTTATTGGCATTGCTATTCGCAACTTATGCTGCAGCAGATAATGCACCCACAAAGGTACCGTATGGTTTCAGCCGAATCTATGCGCCGGAAGGATTCGATGACAACGACAATGTTCAGCTTGTTGGTGAAGGATCTTTTCCCAGCAGTTGTTATCGGTATGCAGACACAAGCGTTAAGGTCGACCCTGTTACCAACATAATCACCCTTGGTGTTACTGCCTATGAATACAAGGGCGCTTGTTTGCAAATAGTTTTACCCTTTGATCATACGGTCGATCTTGGTATTTTGAAAATGGGAGCCTACACAGTTATCAACGAAAAAGATGGAAAAGTTATGGGGAAAATCCATGTTCGTGGCGCGACCAAAAGCGAACCAGACGATTATTTGTATGCTCCGATTACTCAGGCCTTTTTTATTTCTCAAGGCGCCAGCAATCAACTTTATTTAAGCGGTGATTTTCCAGCCAGATGTATGAAGCTAAATACCGTTAAATTCGATGTGCAAGAAAGTGTTTTGGTCGTGCAACCCATTGCCGAAGTTGAAGACCCTGCAACCTGCATCGGCGATGCTTATCATTTTGAAACTTTGGTCAATGTCGGCACCATGAAATCCGGCCGCTATTTACTGCATGTCAGATCAATGAATGCGCGATCTGTAAATAGTTTTATAAGTGTGCCGTAAGAATTTATGAACGTTGCTGTTTTCGACACCCATAAGTTTGACCGTGTTGCACTTGAGCAAGCCAATGCAGGCAAGCATCAACTTCGTTTTTTAGAAGCACGTCTTTCCGAACACACCGCGGAACTAGCCCGCGGTTGTGACGTCGCTTGTTGTTTTGCCAACGATCATGGTGATGCCAAAACTTTGCAAATTTTAAAAAGTGTCGGCGTTCGCCTGATCGCACTTAGATCTGCTGGGTTTAATCATGTCGATATTAAAAGTGCCGCAACCCTAGGACTGACCGTCGTTCGTGTTCCCGAGTATTCTCCTTATTCCGTAGCCGAGCATGCCGTGGCTTTGCTGATGTGCTTGAATCGAAAAATACACAAGGCGTACAACCGTATTCATGAATTAAATTTTTCATTGGATGGGCTGATGGGTTTCGATGTGCACGGGAAAACTGTGGGCATTGTCGGAACAGGACGCATTGGCCAAGTGTTTGGAAAAATCATGAATGGCTTTGGTTGCAGAATTCTGGCCTTTGATAAAACGCCAGACTTACAGTGGGCGAAAAAAGTAGATGCCGAATATGTCTCACTGGAATTTTTATTACGGGACAGCGACATTATTTCTTTGCACATTCCTTTGTCTGCACAAACCAAACACATCATTGATTCCGCAGCACTTGCCGGGATGAAAAAAACAGCCATTCTAATTAATACCGGCCGCGGAGCTTTAATCGAAACCACTGCGTTGACCCAAGCATTGAAGTCTCATTCGATTGGCGGCGCTTGTTTGGATGTTTACGAGGAAGAAGAAGGCATTTTCTTCAGCGATCTTTCTGGGCCCGGCATCGACGACGATGTGTTGGCAAGACTGATTACTTTTCCGAATGTCTTAATGACCTCACATCAAGCTTTTTTTACTTTTGAAGCTTTGAAAAATATTGCGGATACAGCGATTTCCAGTATCAGTACTTTTGAAATTAACGGCGACTTAAGCGCCGTCAAAGTCATCTAAGTATTAAGTCCAGTTTTTTTAAATTATAAAAAACTTCTTGAAGTTCGATAAATGTTCGATAGAATCAAAGTTCGACAAATGTTCGATATCTGTAGAAAGGGCGAATGCGAAACCTAACGTTAAGTCAGAAGAAGATTCTCGATTTTATTAAGAAGTATCTTGATAAACACGAAGTCCCTCCCACCTACGAACTTATTGCTAGAAATTTCGGATTCAGTGCCAAGTCTACGGTCCATTACTACATCAGTGCTCTGGTTGCGAAAGGCTACCTGACCAAAGAGCATTACATTTCCTCCGGAATTACTCTGCACTCCGGAGGAAATGTTCTTCCTGTTCTGGGCAAAGTGGCCGCAGGTCTGCCCATTGATTTTAAAAAATATGACGAGCGCATCGAGGTTCCGGGCTTTATGGTGAAAGGCCCGGGCACTCATTTTGTTTTACAAGTATCAGGCGACTCCATGATCAACGAGGGTATCTTGGACGGGGATTTTGTTATTATCCGCGAACAAAAAATCGCGAACAACGGTGACATTGTTGTCGCCGAACTTGATGACAGCGCAACCATCAAGCGTTTTTATCGGAAAAAAAACCAAGTCGAATTGCATTCCGCCAATGAAAAATATAAACCCATTCTGATCAACGAAGATCAATCCCTAAGAATTTCTGGCATCTATTGCGGACTGCTCCGGAAATAAAAGGTGCCAGCCACCCTTTACATCTGATGTTCGAATAATTTCGCGATACCGATAAATGGATAGGCTAGCAAATTTGATAAACTCCGCGGCTGTTCTTGGTCGGGCGCATTTCTGTCGTAGATGTAGGCGCCTTTGGCGCGATTCACGATCAATGAAAAAACATATTTTGCAAATTGCGGATTGTTTGGAACGATCAAACCAATTTCTGCATTGATACGATTTAACGATCGTGAATCGAAATTTCCAGAACCAATGTAAGTTGTCTTTGCATCCACAATCATTGTTTTTGCGTGGGTTCCCCAGCGCACATCGCGATAATATGCGATACCTGGAATTTTTTCAGAATCCGATTGACCCAACAATAAAAGGACTTCGCCACCCATATTGGAAATTTCTTTGGCGCGATACAAAGCCATCGAGTTGTTGATAAATTCCGGCGTCGCACGGCGCGAATTTCCCAGCAAGGAAAACTGTTTGCGGGATTTAATTAGATTTTTGAGGGTCTGCAGATTTTCATCCATGGGAATAAAATAAGGATTTTCCATCAAGACGCTCGACCGTGCTTGTTTTACGTAATTCATTAACTCGGAACCAATTGGGCTTAAGCTTTGATTCCAATTTGGCTGATCAGATATCAACAGCACATTGGCAACACTTTGTAATGACGAATTGGCTTTCCAAACTGCCGCCTTGCGATCCACCAAGTTCTGTAAGTTTTGATTATAAAATTCTGGTCGCATACAGCGAACGGCATTTTTTTGTTTTTGTTCCCAATCAGAACGCATTGCCATTTTCCGACTGCGTTGCGATAAACTGTCATCGACACTTGGTGGCGCAGCTATCGGTGGCAGCGGCCCTGGTCCTGCAACAATATTTGAATTCCAGTCCGCATTAAAAATTCGCCCCAATTTTGCGGCGGTTTCCCCGCGACCCCAAACATCTCGGTCTAAGAAATTGTTTTTTGCACTTAAATCAAAATAAGCATCGGTGTGATTGCGACCACCAATAATAAATTCCCCGCGGCCAGTTTCGGCGTCGATTAAGAATATTTTTTTGTGATTGCGGTGCAAGGATTTCGAAAGGTTCAGCATTTCGGAAGGATTGTAGTATTTAAATTCAATCCCTTGCTGTTTAACTTCATTGGCATAAAACTCATCGATATGTGGTCCCATTGGGTCATAGTCCAAAAGAATTTTTACTTGAAACGAAGATCCATTTTTCCTCATCGCTTGGGTTTTTTTAACCAAAGCGCCTAAGATTAAACAACCGGATTGGTCTGGATCCCAATAAGTGGCTTCGATCTGAACGCTTTTTTGTGCTCGCTGGATCATCGCGATTCGCTCGGACAAACTTTGCGATCCATGTTCGATCACGCGAATCTGTTGTGTCGGCACAATCTCGGTCCGAAAAACTTCCCGTTCGCTGGATCCTGCTTTAGTTTGTGTCTGTAAAAATAGAATAGATAATAGAACGCCCCCAAATTTCACAATGTCCCCCCTTAGACCCATTGTTGAAATACCCTGAAAGCAAACTAGCCGTTAAAACGTCAAGTGCAATATAATTAAATTTCTAGCTGGCATAACCAACAAGACTTTGAATTGCATAATGCAGGGATGCTTCCTGAAAAAAGAACGCATCCCGACTTCTGCTAATAATAGTTAATTACAGCCACCGCTATTTGATGATGGGCAGCAATTTGGGTTTAAACAAAACTCTAGATCAACATTGGCAGCACCAATACCTGATTCTGGAATTGAGTTTGAATTTCCGGGACGCACTTGCACGAAGTAATTAAACCATGCAGATGCACCAAAACTTGTGTTCTTACCATTGGCGCCTTTGCCAATCTGAACAAAGGCTTTGTTGGGCGTTAACGCAAGCTTGTATCCTTTATAAGTTCCGTCGGTCGCCTCTAATGAACCAATAAAATCTGTGTAGTAATACCAAGAATTTGTATCAATTTGATTGACGCCGGTGCCGTAAATACTTTGAGGAATTAGTTCTTTGATGGGGTTCGAAGATGAAAGAACTTGCCCGCTAAGGAACAAAGTTAAATTAAATCTTTTGTTATCATTGTATTTGCTTTCGACGGAACCTTTCAACAAAGCGGTCCCATTTGGATATTGAATCAGCGCACCTTTTTGTTTGAAAATAAAGTCTGAGCCAACCCCTTGAATTGAAAGTGCACCCAAACTTGTCTGCCCACCGCAGCCAGAATTTGTCGATGGTTCATCCACACAATAGAATGGCGGAAGATTCACGTTCACATCCCCAGGACCTTGTGTTTGGGTTTCTGAGCTGCCAGTCAGTACCCAGTTGATCCAACCAGATCCACCGAAGTCGATATTTTTTCCATTTGCCCCAAAACCTAATTGGAATGCTCCCATATCAGTTCGTTGAGTCAGAGTGATAGTTTGTCCTTTGTTACCTAGGATAACAGCCCCATTGACAGTTCTTGTTGAGCTAATTCCAGTCAATTTACTGTTTGGAGATAAAGTATAGAAGTTCCAAAACTCTTCTCGCACTGGGCCTGTTGGGTTGGTCGTGGCATTATAATATGTCCCGGGATTTAATTCGTGGTTTGTCATGCCTGAGTTCATCTTGCTGCCGTTAAAATAATTTAATTGCGCATACCATTGTTCAGTCGTTCCATCCAGGCTGCGTGTTGTGAATGTTCCTGTAAGTTCCGCTGTCTTGTCGCTGTATTCTGTAAAACGAGCATCTGCATTTGCTAAGAAATACATCTGTTGATTTTTAAAAGAATTTAAAAGAATAGAAAATCCATCTGGCAGGTTAACGTCATGAACATGATCGTTGTAGGCATTGCTTACATTGGTAATTCTGATCGCTTGACGCTGTGGGGTTGCACCTGCGGCAAAGCTGATCATTGTGCAAGCCACTACAAGCAAAGCACTAGCTTTTTGAAAAAAAGATTTCTTAGACATTGAGTCTCCTTTTTATTTTATTTTATTTTTTGTTTATATTTTTGCTTCGATCAAACATATAGGTGAAGAAACATTCGCTGTCGCATTAAAAAATAAAACATCTTCGCGGCTCGTCATGTAAAGGTTTTGGATTTGCTGTAAAATTAGAACAGATATCCGACGTTGGCTTCAAGTGCTCCACGGGTGCTGTCTTCGATGATATCCAGGCGCATGCCCAGATCGGCAGTTACGTTTTTGGTTAAAAGCATCAAACCCGCCAAGCGAAATGCAACACCAGTCTGAGATTCAACACCGAAAACACTTTTTGTCTGACCAGAAATTACGCCAGTGCTGAACAATACGTTGCGCGAAGATTCGGGACTGTATAGAAAACCAGTCGCGCCCAAAATATAACGCGTGCGATCCACGGTGGTTTTAGCTTCTTGTTTCGGAGAAACGCTTTTAACAAGAACTTGCTCGTAATCCGATTGCGAACGGTAACGCAAAGTGAGCGCCAAATTAGATGTGACGAAGAAACTAAGGTCAATATTCGGTCGGTTCTGCGTTATATCCGAAAGACTAGTAGAAATTAAAGCGGTCCGGCTTGTTGGGCCAGTGAAGTCCAACAAATGAGTTTGCGTGCTAGCCTTTGTGCTGCTGGAAGAAACTTTCGCAGCACTTTTCTCGGCAGCAAACGCGAAGTTTGCAGACAAAAGCCCACTGATAAATACCGTGGTTAACGTTAAACAAGACTGTTTCATAAAAAATCCTTTCATAAAATGAGTAAGCTGAACCTAACCAAAGGAAATCTGCCCGGCAACAGTAGATTTAAAATCTTAAGCTCAGCGTATAAAGATTATCCGGGCGCCGCCCATACAATGCACTGAGCAACCCCTAAATCCGATCGTCTTAAGCTAAGGTCTAATAAGGAAAATACTGGTCATAAACTTTCGGACTTTTCTTCTTCGAAAATCTGCAGCTCTAATTTTTCGAGTTCATTATCCAAAGCTATGATTTTAGGTAGAATACTTTCGCTAACGCCATTTTGGCTACCGGTAAGGGCGGATGGAAAATTATTTTTTATATATTCATCGACAAAATTTGAAATTCGAAAAGCCGCACGAATAATTCTTTGTGAAACTGCCCTGGGTAATATCTTTTTAGCTAACTTCGGATTATTAAAATAAAGTTTCACACCGAAACCTAGATTTTGATTTGCACTTCGCAGCTGGCCCCAAAAATACATTGGGGATTCCGTTTTACTATTACTAAAAATTAAATCATTTTCACTATTCATTGCGATGGTTATATCAGTGGCCGTAGCGGCAAGACCATGAATGTCATTTATGGTCTGAGCCAAGTCTATTAGTTCCCCACTTCTGCTCTTTGAAGGTTGCATTTGAAGTAAAGCCTCAGCAGATTTTCGCGCCCCCTTAATATGAGCTTTAACTTCCTCTAGAGCAAAGCCTGAACTGTAAAATTCTCGAAAATAGACTTCGTGTTTTGTGGGCTTATTCCGACTGCGATAAGACGGCCACATGGGCGATAATCGAATCGAATAAGCCAAGGTCACTAAATTTTCTTTTCCTTCTTGTCTTAAATGACCAAAAAGTGCGTGAAGGCTTTCATGCTTAAGGGTATTTAGAAACTTAAAACTTTCGATTGGTTCTGAGGCTTGCATGAAAATAATTTTTTGCCTGGGACTATACAGGCCATGAAAACTTTTAATATAACTGCCGAACGATTCTAAAATTAGTTTTGTGCGAAATTGTGACCAAAGTTTATTCGCGACCTGATTAAGCCAATGATCGCCGAAAGTTTGAATAAGAAATCCGCCGAAGTCTTCACCTTTTGGAAGTCCAAGCAGGCTGCCGACTTGCATTCTCTTAACTTCAATGCCTTTCGATTTTAAACTTTCTTCCAAACTATTAAGATATTGTTGTGCGGGATTTTGGGGATCATAATTGATGAAGCGCTTCGCTCGCATTTTAATTCGGTGTAAAAATACTTGTGGGTCCCAATATTCATCCTGAGGAAGCCCGTAGTCCAATTTTAAGTAAGTTTTTGCAGCGGACAAAAGTTTGGACTGCTTGCTGCGGGGAACCTCTGCATCAGGGATTAAAGCTGTTTTAAAATATTCTTCCGGGATAATATCCAAAGGAAAAAGCTCTAAATTGGGTTTATTTTGAGTGAATAAAAGTGCGCAATAATCAGAGTTCGCAGAAGAACCAAGGCCGATCGTAAGCAGCGAGGCCACAATTATAGTCAGCTGAAAAATAGATCGACAAATGCGCTTGGGAAAAGCGCGCTTAAAACCAATAGACTGCAGAAAAGATCTAATCAGGAACATAGTTATTGCTAAAGCAAATACAGAACCAATTCCTGTCTCATTCTGAGTCGGTTGACCTAGCGTCAGTAGCGCGACTGCTTTTACTGATGGTTCAGGGAACCATGCTGCGAAGAAGACTTTGCATTCCAGGAACACCGGGGGCATCCACTAGATCTCTGGTCATTGCTTCGATATCAAGATCGGCAATCGTCATTCGAAAATTAGGACCAAAAACTTTTTTTGCAATACCCGATTTAACCATTTCACCAATACCTGCCGAACCACGTTCGTAGGGCATGGCATTGAAATACAGACGGATAGCACGACTGAAATAATCGATTTTCTCTTTCATATTTTTAGAAAGCACGGCTTTGGCCAGGCAGGCATGTGCAACTGCCTCCATTTTTTTAACCTCATTCGCACTGGCGGCAATATTTTTGAAAAGAATGGTCCCGTCTTTGGTTTTCTCAAGAAGTATCATGGTTGTGATATCCATTACTTTTCCATTTTCATCGATAAAATGATTCTCGATAGTTTCAAATTTACCATTTTTAAACAGCTGATCTTTTGTGCGACCCGTTCTTTTGATAAGGCGTTCAGCGACATCCTTATGAAAACTGGTTTGAGCTTTTGGGTATGTGGTCCCTTTCGCGTCGTCGATGACTGCAATGACATCACTTAGAGCATCCTCGCCTGTTCTTCTTGCCCCAGCATTGGGAATTAAGTTAGAAGGTTGCGCTTTCTGAAACGCATTTCGTTGCGCAGCCTCGCGTTCATAAATGGCTTCAATTTTTTTGGCCACTACCACTTCGTTGCCACTAAGATCTTCGGCTGCAATCGCAGCAATTCGCGCTTCACGAAACTGAGCATATCCTTCAATATTATGATAGGGACTGGCTTTGCGGTGAACAGATGCGATTGCTGCCGTTTCCTCTGCACCAATGGCTTCTTCAGCGACTGCAAGCTTACGACCATTGCGAATGTATTTGGAAAGCTTTGAAAATAACTGAGCTTTTGACAAAACACCGATTGCACCAGCGGGAAGTAACATTGAAGCTAAATCGCATAGGGTTTCCAACTTTTTTTCTGGCTTCACACAGGCCAGATATTGCGACAAAACGGATTGTTGATTTGGGTTCATGCCCGCAGCAATTAGCAAATCTTGAACACTGGCCATTTTAAAGTTTGCAGCTTGTTGAATTTTTTTAAGATCGGCAAAAGTTTTTTCATTCGTCGATTTTTCTTTTCCAATTGCGCGCTGACTTTGTTGCATTAAACTTTTTTGGGCATCCAATGCAAATTTTTCCATGTCCTCTCGAAATTCACCGACATTATCGGCTAACATTTGGCAGTCGATGTCTTTGCCACGAACTTTAAATTCACCATTTTCAAATGCCATCGAATAGCTTCGGCCGCCCGAAAGAACTTTTCCTAGTAATTCAGAAACTGTTTTTTGCATCCAACGATTTTGTTGGTTGAAATTATTTTTGTCAGTGGCGTCGTAAAGAAATTTTGAAATTTCTTTGGGTATTTTCTGGTTAACAAATTCTTGCGCGACCAAAGGATCTCGACGACAGCGGTTCAGAAATGAAGGCGGCAGCTCAAAGCGGTTTTGTTTCGAGAAAATATCCACCACAAGTGCGCGTTTGGACGTTGCTAACTTCGCACGAGCTTCGGGACCTTCGGCCACCTTATAAAAATCACCAAAGATAATTTCGAAATAATCGACGCCGGATTGCCAAAGTGGAACAACCATAGTTAATGAGGATGCGCATTTTAAAGCAGCTTTCCCGCCGTAATGAAGTTCTTCTTCGCTGCAGCTTTTGATATCAGAATGTGGGTCATTCGGAACACGCAAATCATCGCAGTTGTTATCATGAATATCCTTTTGGCAGACTAGAATTTCTTTTTTGATATCGACCGCAGAAACAACTTTCTGCGGTCGATCCACGTCGGCAACCTCATAGGCATTTGCAAAGCTTAAAAATAAGCTAAGAAATGGAGGGAAAAAGTAAAAAAAGAATCGCACAGTCCTCATGCCATACTTTTCGGTAAAAATAGGCCCAAAGTATAACAAACTTAGGGCTAGTTTCCCCACGGGTAAGCCCATTTTCAAATTTTAAAACTGGGGAAATTCTAAAAAAGCGCTTCAAGATTATCTTTTTTCCAGATTCAACTTTCCAAAGGGCTCGATATCACTGTCTAGCTTTTTCCTGGCCGGACTTTTAACGCAAAGTTTTAGTGTATAGATTTCATTCGATCCCCAGCATTTAAAGATTTTCTTTGTGCGCGGGCCATTTCAACTTTAGTCCGTCGTTCATTTAAAACTTTTTGTCCTCGACCAAAAAACATATCTGCTGGCCGTAAAAAATTAATTC
>JBBQHD010000001.1:0-83540 GCA_038323665.1 Bdellovibrionales bacterium | reverse complement strand
GAGGACAAAAAGTTTTAAATGAACGACGGACTAAAGTTGAAATGGCCCGCGCACAAAGAAAATCTTTAAATGTTGGGGATCGAATGAAATCTATACACTAAAACTTTGCGTTAAAAGTCCGGCCAGGAAAAAGCTAGACATATTTCAAGATCTGCAGAAAAAATCTTTTTCAATTACTGGCATTCTGCTTTTCGGTAGTGCCTTTGCAGCAGGCTTATGCTGGTTTATTTGAATCTGTTTCTGACAGCCATCTTGTTGAAACCCGGGAACTTCGCGTGATCGAATCGATTCCATCTTACGAAGTACTTATGCAGTATCTATCTCGTCGGGAAAAAAATTTTAACCCTCCGACAAACGCTACTGATGCTTTAAAAACTTTTCGCGATGTTTCTGCTATATTTAGGAAGCTTAAGCAGCTGAGTCTTTCAGAACTTCAATTCAAAAATAACGCCTTTGATTTTAGAACATTTTCTATACAGAATCTTTATTCCCAGGTTGCTCAAGCAATTGATGCTCTTAAACCAGAGAATCTAAATGGACCCAGGGGCAAAGATTTTATTTTAGCCCAATTAGGATTGTTCAACGATCATTGGCAGTTTTTATTGGCAATCCATGAATACAATTTTGCTACTTTTAGAAAAAATACCCTTATGACACCAAAAATAATTAGCTATGAAAAAAATTATCCAATGAGTTCTGTGTATATTGCTATACGTAATTTGCTCGGTGATTCAAAAAGCGTAGGCTCAATGACTGAAGCGGAAATTACAGAAATATCTGCCGAAATTTCGCAAAGGTTCGATATTCCTAAAATCTATATTGCTCAACAGGCAAAATTTCTTACAGAACGAGAAAGAACAGTTTATGAAACAGACCACACTCCAAAGTACGCTGCCGAGCACTCTGGTAGAATTTTGCCAACGTCTCTTGCCGCGGAGATTCCCTTGCTCGGTATGGCCAAAGAGTTCTCAACTGTTTTACAAAGACTATCCACAAAGCTATTTACTTCGAGTACTCAACTTGTCGACTTGAGTGAAATTTACGATCGTAGAATCCCTGAAATGATTATTGAACTATTTTTGCAGCGACATGGTCTGGCCAATTTAGCTAAATCAAATTTTATTGATATGATTACCTCGCCTCGCGCTGGGCTGCTTGTGTCTGAAAAGCAAGTTCTTCTTGATAGCCAAGACATGCATGACTTGATGGCGTTTGATTGGTCGAAAACCTCTCCTAAGGACGGCATCGCACAGGCAATGTTATTAATAAGTAATCTTGGCTTGTCTTCGTTTACTGAAGTGCATTTACTTTATGGCTCTATTTTAAATCCGCACCATGAATTACAATATTTCTTAAAACAACTACTGCGTAAAAAAGCGGGGTGGTTGGTAGATCGCCCCGAAAGCTTAAGTGATCAGATCACGCGCCTTCACTATTTTGCAGAGTTAAGTAAACAAAACTTAAGCTTTGAACAAAGAAAACAACTTGTTCTAACTGGTTTATCTTTTTTGCACACAATGAAGCCAAATACGCTGAGCGTGCTTAAAAGTATGCGCGAACTGACCAATTACTGGTTTTATAATTATGTGGATCTTTCTGTTGATCTTATGGATTCTCAGGTCCCACCCATCTTGGCCAGACTAGAAGCCACCGAACAAGAGTTTTTATTAAAGCAACGAAGCTTTAAAACAAAAGCTCTAACTACTTGGAATCGTTTGATGGATAGACCGACCGGCTTAGACGTCGACCCCTTGCCCTTAGCGCCATTTCGCCAATCTGAAAAAAATGAAATTTGCTCCCAGCTTTTTTAATTGTCATGGGTAACCGACCACCCACTCAGAAGCATTTACCCGTAAGACAATAAGCCTTTTTTGACTTAGGTAGTTTTTAATATGATAAAAATTTAGTTTCTACAGATGGTCGACGACGATGTCGCGGTCCATAACTGTTTTGCGGCCTTCGGCATTGGCGCTGTCGATGCCTTTTTGGCACAGACGCTCTACAGCTTTGCTTAGCTGTTCAATGGTTGCAGATGAAGTGTTCATTCCGCTTTTTTCTTTGATAAGTTTTTTTACTTTGCTGGTTACTACTAAAACTTCCGACATCGGCGTCTCCTTTTATTTTTAGTCCCTTAGATCGAAATAATTGCATATCAGATCGGCATTACGCAAGCTGCATCGACTAGGACTTCGAGTTAAAACGCAAAAGCTCGGCCTTGCGGACAGCTAAGTCCTCGGAATCAGGGCAGATCCAGACATAATTGCGTTGCTCGACGGGCTTCATGCATTCGACATCTAAAAAGGCCGGGGACCAGCAGCCCGAGTTTAAGTGCTCGATCCCGCCGATTTGTTCGTGTCGAGGGATATGGGTATGGCCGTAAACGACCCTTTGAACTTTGGTGATCGCGCCCGAAACTGCCAGAATTCTTTCGTCGGGTTCTTTGTAACTGGAAACCAGCGAGGTCACCGATTTGGTGTAAAACAGAAAAAATGGCAGAAAAATAAACAACGGAATGAACATCCAGAAAAACGAAACATCATAAATTGAGCGCACCAACAGCATCAATTCATACAAAATAAAAAACGAAAATAAAATCATCAGCGCGCGATCCAACCAAAGTTCCTGCATCAAAAGTTTGGGTTTGCTGGAGGCCGGCGCCACCGCAAGTTCGCGCAGTTCGCGCACCATTCGTGTTTCCGCATTGGCGCGTTCGGCGATGGCCTGAACTCGATCTTCGATTTGAAAGGGATTGCGAATTGGTGCCGACAGCCGATCACGAAAACTTTGCATCAAAGTCGCGACCGCACCCCAAAACCAAGTCACCACTAAAAATGGCTGAGCCCGCACCATATAGCGCACAAATATGGTCACATAATCGCGCATCGTCATAATATAATTCGAATCGATATGAGGATTAAAAAATCCCAAACCATTTAAAATATAGCGACAGGCCAAGTTCCCAAAGGGCAACTTCATGCCAATCCAATTGTAACCGCGAATGAAGGGGTGAATGGGGTCTTCGCAAACGCAGTAAGGATCATACTGATTACCGTGTTCGATCAGCGTGTCTTGATTGCTTAAATAAAACCATTCGACAAAACGCACTTGCAAATTGGTTTCGGGAACCAGGCAGATGGCTTCGCGAATCAATTTTTGCACTCCGGGAAAATGCAATTCCAAATCATGGTTGCCCATAACAAAAACCACTCGATGTCCGCGTTCTAGAAAACCGCGCAGGGCTGTAAAAAAGACGGCGTGATCTTTGATGATGACTTGAATTTTGAACTCTGAACGTTCCGGCCGCGGAAACAGACCGCGTTTTCTTTCCATCCAGCTGATGCGGAAGGTGGGCTTGTCGGGAAGTTTTAACACGCTGTCGAAATCAAAGATGTCGCCGTTTAAAACCAATTCTATTTTTTCGCCTTGGGCCCTGGCTTCGATTTCATTCAGAAATTTTTCAAACACATCGTCGAAAAAAAACTCGCGGGTTTTATACTTTTTCCACAACGGATATTTGGGGTGCAAGGGTTCTGCCTCGCACAAATGCAGATCACTGATGATGGCGGTATAGGCGGCCTGACTAAAAATACTTTGCATATGTTGTTTCCATGATAAGGTGAATTTGAAAAATATGAAATATGTCATTGTTGGTATAGGAAAAAGTGGACTTTCTGCAAAAAAACTTCTGGGACTTTTGGGCCATGGTCCAAAAGATGTGCAGACCTTTGATGATAAAAATCCCGCTGCCGATTTCAAAAGTCCTGCTGAAATTCTAAAATTAACCGGACCAGTTACTTTGGTCGTGTCGCCGGGTTATCCACTTTCCAGTCCGTGGATTGCGGAAGCAAAAAAATTAAATTTTTCCGTCACCAGCGAAATTTCATTGGCTGTAAAAAATTTGGCTAATGAAAAATTAATTGGCGTCACCGGCAGCGTCGGCAAAAGCACCACGGTTGCACTTATATCTGCGGGGGCACAGTCGCAAACATCCGAAGTTTTCTTGGGCGGAAATTTCGGAACACCCCTGTGCGATTATGTCTGTGATGTTTTATCTGGAAAAAGAAAACGCGCCGCTTGGGTTATTTTAGAACTGTCCAGTTTTCAATTGGAAAATTGCGCGGGGTTGGTTTTGGATTTTTCCGCCATTACCTCTTTTGTTCCCAATCACATGGAACGATACGAAAATCTGCGCGAGTATTACGACACAAAATGGAAAATCTTTTCGCAGACAAAATTTTGTGGATTTATTAATAGCAAAAGCCCAGAACTGATGGCCTACGCAAAACTGCATCCAGGTCCGTGGCTGACGGTGGATCCAGAGCGTTCGGATTTAAAAAAATTAGAATTAGAAAAATCGCAAATACTGGGCCGTCACAATCAAGAGAATTTGGCCATGGCCGCAGCAATTGCCAAAGCCTGCGGCTGGAATGACCTCGCGGTTTCGGTTATGAAAAAAATGCCGGGCCTTGCGCACCGGCTGGAACGCAAAGACGACAGCGCCGGGCGCGTTTGGATCAACGACAGCAAGGCGACTTCGATTGAAAGTGTTTTGGTTGCTGTGGAAAGCTGTCTGTCCAGCCGGCCAAAAAAATTACATTTACTGCTGGGCGGTCGAGATAAAAATTTACCTTGGCAAAATTTATCGGCATTAAGTTCATTGCAGCTAAGCAAACAGCTCGAAGTTTATTTTTTCGGCGAGGCCCGAGAAAAAATTGCGCTGCAATCCCGGCTGGGCGGCGAATCTTTTCCCACGTTGAGTGAGGCCATAAAGAAATCTTCGCAGCGCGCCGCCGCCGGCGAATGGGTTTTGCTTTCCCCCGGCGGAACAAGTCTGGATGAATTCAAAAACTTCGAGGCCCGTGGGGATTTTTTTAAATCACAGATTTCTTAATGGCCGAGATTTTTTTCCGAAGTCTCCGGATATCGCACATTCCGGTTTTAAACTGATTGCTATTGGCTTTGACGATGTCTGTTGTTTTGCACGACTCGATCGCATGCAAAACCGAAAAGAACTTTTTCAGGAATACTTTGAAATAAAAATTTATATAGATAAGGGAAATCGTTTAGCTAGCGAAAAAACGGAATTGTTGTTTTTGGCCTGTAGACCTTTAGGAACCCCCAATATAGCGCTAATCGTGAAAACAACTTCAAAAACAAATTCTAATTTCGTTTTGTTGTGCGAGTATCGGCCTGGCCTTAAATGGATGTCGGTGCAAGGCTCGCAATTTCCCGTGTTAAAAGATTTTTGCACTCAGGAGCTTAATCGTTGCCTGAATAAAGACTTTCAAAAAACTTTTTCCGAACAAATTGGAATTCAACTAGGACAGGATTTAGCAAGGAAGCTTGGGGCCCTCTGAGTCTGGTAAAAATGCACGCCCTATCCTAGAAATTTCTTTCGAAAGTGCCTCGAGGTCGATCTTTTCTGGGCGTTTTACTATAAATACATAATCAATTACTTTTTCGATTTTTCGATCAAACTCCATCAAATATTTAGTTCCCACATAGTAGAAGGTATTTTTGGATTCAAAATTTTCTACAAGAATTAGCTGGGTATTACTAAGATCAAAAACAAGATCATTGGCCGCATCACTGGTTTGAAACGTATGCGTTTTAATTAACTCCAGGCTTTCGTCAAGTTGCACAACTACGGCTGTCCCCAGCTCTGCATAAATTTCTTTTAAATATTTTTTAAAAGCTTCGTCATCGGTCATTTAGATATTATCGGAAAATCTGGAGGCACACATGATTGGACTTAGGACGAGCAACTCACTGAGCAGTCGGTTATTCCGTCTGATACGTAAATGAAATCACGGTGCGTTCGTCGATGGGGAAAACTTGCGAGACTATTTCTTTGGATTCGGCTTTTTCCACAAAAACTTGCTGTGCGCCGGGTGGGATATTCCACAAGATAAATCCGCCGCCGGCGACACCGAAATCTTGCGGCAATAAATTTCCTTGGCCGTCGAAATAAATTTTTCTTACGCCTGTTATGCCGACGGCATCAGCGGTAAAATTTGCGTCGGGAACAAATCCGATGACAGCTCCGCCGGAAAGTGTTTGCCCCATTTGAGCTTGCACTTTGCTTAGCCACGCTTGAGTAAACAGGGGAATGTTAATGTAATTATTGGTTTCAATATGCAAAGTGCGAATCGGAACATATTCCGGCGTTGGAACTACTTCCACCATAGAAATTCGCGGGCTGCGGGAAAGTAATAATACGGATTGTCCCAACTCATTGGTGCTAATCGGTTCTGCCGCGGCCTGATGTGAAACTTGCGCAGAAATTGGTTTTCCCGAAAAGGCGTCAAAAGTGCGGATACTGGTCGGCGAATAATTTGCGGCCACTTCGATTTGTGCTTCGGAAATAGTTCCTGCAGAGACCACTAAATTTTCATGTCCAAGATATAAATTTTCTCGGTGGACCACCAACGATAAATAACCCTCATTCGGGCGTGGGATAATAAATTTTCCACTTAAACTTGTTTGATTTAGTTTCTCATCGGGGATCATCATTTCATTTAAGTAAACAACTTTTGTATCTGGATGGCCTTCAACTTCTACTTTCGCGCCGGCAACGGCTTTGCTTTCGGCCTGAACGCTTCCCACGACGTATCCCGATTTACTTGGGTCTGCAATTCCTGCTGGTTGGGTCAGCCAATCGTTCCAAGCTTGAATTGTTTTTTCTGGATAGGAATGAATATTTGCAACGGCACCAGGCACCACAATTCTTTGCGTCGTGCGAGCAAGTTCTGATTGCATACTTAAGATCGCCGTCGATCCGTGAATGGGATTTTCTGAAGTAAAAGATTTTCCGCGGGCAGAGGCAATTGCTGGGGCAAAGGCCGTAGAAACCGCTGGAGGTTTTCCAGGTTTCGAATCCTGCGACGTCTGCACAGCAATATTTTGTTTGGGCGTCAGAACCAATTTCGGATTGGAAAAATCATTAGCCGCAAGATTCTGGAAGCCTTCGCCTAATAATGTTCGATTTTTTGAATACACTCGACCAATCAAAGCCCCTTGTCTGGCGGAAACATTGATTTCATAAGCGCCTTCGCGCGCGTCGGCTTTGCCGTCATCTTCATGAACACCTTGGTTTTCACGGAAAATTTCTATTACTGAACCCGGGGTCAGAGCCAATCCGCCAGAAAGTTCCAAAGCCCCGCGAATCCTATTTTTTGAATATGCGTTTCCTGCCTGGGCTGCGCTATTGATATTACTTAAGTTTTCATTTGCCTGCCGCATTTGATCAAATTCAATTTTATTTAATTCCAAGGCAGATAGATCCTCGATCATTTCAATCGGTTTTTCGCTGAAAGCTTTTTCAACACGGAAACGTTGCGACGGTGATAGTTCCAGCTGACCAATAAAATCATCTTTGGCCGGTGGTCTTAAGGCGATTCGTTGTTCCGCACTTCGGGTTACTGAAATATTAATCGTGGGCAGTTCAATTTTTTCAATTGGGCTTTGCACTTCTAGTTTTTTTACAAAGCCCTGTTCTGCATTTCCTTTTAAATTTTCTTTTTGATAAATAAGTTCAAATGCGAAAACAGCAGGATCTTTTTTAGGCTTTGCAATTTTGATGGTTTGGGTAACAAAAATAACTTGCTCGACACGAACCGAAGTCGCGCCTAAAAAAAGGCAACAAAGAAGCCAGCGTTTCCCAATAGAAAAGACCATTACATATAGTTTGTTTAAAAAGGCTTAAAGTCGTCAATTAAGTTACGACGGTCTCTACTTTCGTTCATGTTTTTTTGAATCTGTTGCAGCACTTTGGCCGCGCGACTTTCGTCTTCGGCAACCGCGTCATACTGGCCGTCTTGTTTTTTTTCTAAAACAACTTTCACATGCACGTCGTAGGGCCTGCGATCCCCGACTATGGTCACTTGGATAAAATAGCGGTCGCGCAATTTTTCTGGATTTTCATCAATCACATCTTTGCGATTATAATACTTGGATAAAATTTCTCGACCCGTTTCCGAAGTCTTTCTGGGTTCGCCGATGACCGAAATAATGGCCTTGCGCGTCTCGGGCCCGCTGAGTGGGGATTCAACTGATTCGCCCAACTGTTGGCAACTGGTCAGAAAAAATAAAACTGCGGTTAAAAAATATTTCATAACTTGTCTAAATCCATTTTGTCTTTGCGTTTCCAAAAAGTAAAGACTTCCATGGCTTGATCATCCAGTCTTTCTCGCGCAAGTTCAGAAAGATTTTTTTGCAAGATCGGGTGGTGAAAGTCCGGCCATGCTTCGGCCGCACATCGCAAGGCAAATTTATTTTCGGTCAGCATCAGGGACGGCAAGGGCTCTTCTTCCCACAGCGCGATTCCATCTGACAAACAAAGGCAGTTTAATTCTCGCTTTGATGAAGTAATAATTTTAGGCGTTTCAGAAAGAATTTTTTTAATATGCGCATTGAAAATTTGCGGCGGTCCTTCGAAATGATACCGAAAAGCCCAATATAACTGCGGGTGCGCTGAAATAGTTTTATAAATTGCCGAACAACTTTTTATTTCGCCCCACGCGCACAAAGAATCACTCAATACTTCAATTTGAGCATGACCTTCCACTTGGTCCAGTTCGAGCAAAAATATTCCTTCATGATTGGCCATAGTATCCTGGTTTTTGTTTCACCAACCATTTTGCCTTTTGAATGGCCCCCCTGGCAAAAACATTTCGGTTCAGGGCCTGGTGTTCAAAAATCAGGACTTCTTCTTCCGATGCAGCGCCAACGCGGTGAACACCAAAAACCCCACCCACACGGATGGATATGGGCTCGTCTAGTTTTCGTTTTACCACCGAGCTTAATTTTTTGTGCAGGGTCTTGGCCGTGCCACTGGGGCGGTCTTTCTTTTTAGTGTGATGGATTTCTTCGATATAAAAATCGAATCCATTTAGTTCTGCAAAAGATTCCAGGGCTTTTTGCAAAACCGCGATTCCGTTGCTGAAATTACTGGACCAGGCAATGGGAATTTTTTTTGCAGCTGCCTGCATGTTTTTAAATTGAGCGTCCGTTAAACCCGTTGTCCCACTGACAAGGGGTTTTTTAGATTTGACCGCCAATTCTAAGACTTCGTCAAAAATTTCAAAATTCGAAAAATCAATCCACACATCAATTTCAGAAATAATATCTGTAATTTTCTGGTGTGCCTTAACCAAACTAATCTGTTTTTTAAAGTTATTCTTGTCGGCAGAAATTCCCAAAGTCGGCTGCGCCTCATGATCGAACTGCAAAAGATCCAAAATCGATTGACCCATTTTTCCCGAAGCACCGATCACTGCGATTTTTAGTTTTTGTTTTTTCATAATAGTCCCGCTGTCTGCATTTTGGCTTGCAGTTCCTGAGTGTTTGCGGCTTCTAGTTCTGCCAGGGGCGATCGCAATTCTGCGCTTTCAAAAATTTGCATCAATTGCAATGCTTTTTTAAGTGGGATCGGGTTTGCCTCGACAAATAAAAAATTGATCAAGGGCAAATATTTTTCGAAATCTTTTTTGTCGACTGTTTTTTTCGTCCAAGACACAAATTGTTTAGGCATAATGTGCGAAGCAACGGAAATCACCCCTGTGCCAAATTCTAAAAAATCAAAATAGGTCGCGTCGTCGCCGGATAATAAAATAAAATCTTTTGCGCATTGTTCTTTGATGGCTTTGGCAAGTTTAAGATCCCCCGAGGCCTCTTTGATTCCGATGATTTTGGGGTGTTGGCTTAGTTTCACAATCGATTCTACGGAAAGACTGACGCCGGTTCGGCCTGGAACATTGTATAGAAAAATTGGGCCCGATGATTGACCGGCAATATTTAAAAAATGCTGCAACATTCCCCGCTGCGGAGGCTTGTTGTAATACGGGGTCACAATAAGTGCTGCATCGGCGCCCATGGCAAATGCCGATTTTGTTTTGGCAATCGTCGATGCAGTCGAATTACTTCCGGTTCCAACAATCAGCGGAAGTTTTGTTGTTTTGCGCGCAGAAAGAAAAAGTTCTTTTAACTCGTCGTCAGAAATCGTCGGGCTTTCGCCGGTGGTTCCGCCAACAACAAATCCATTGATGCCATTTTTTTCCTGGAAAGAAATTAACTTTTCCCAACTGGCAAAATCAATTTTACTATTTTTAAACGGTGTCGCAAGAGCTGTAAAAACCCCGTGCCATTTTTGTTCAGTCATTAAAACCTCCACGACCGTAAGCGATCATTGCAACCGGCCCCGACAGTAGGGGTTGGTCCTTGGTTAAATTAATTTTCAGTGTGCCCCCAGGCACATGAACACCAATGGAATCTTTTTTAGTCGTTAATTTTTTCCAGGCCAAGGCTGCCGCGACGGCGCCTGTGCCGCAGGCCAGGGTCATGTCTTCCACGCCGCGTTCGAAGGTGCCGGCAAATATTTCTGTCGCCGTTTTTTTCCAAAAAATAGTCACGTTGATTTGCGGGCCTGATTTTATTTTACCCACAAAACTCAAATCCAATTCCGAAAGATTTTTTTTATTGCGAATTTGTTTGTAAATAAGTTTTTGTTTTTCGTTCGGATTTTTTTTACTGTGGAAAACTAGGTGGGGAACTCCGGTGTCGACAAAAAAAATCTGCGCTGTTTCAAGCCCAAGCAGAGCTTTTATCTTTTTCCCACCAGAAAAAAACTTTTCGCCCCCGGGTAATGGCATCTGCACTTGATAGCTTAAGTTTTCCACAGAAATTGCAATTTCTCCGGCATTGGTCTGCAAAGTGAATTGCGCCTGTGGGTTTAACTTTGTTCCGGTAATTTTGTGCGCAAAAATTCCTGCGCGGAATAAATCCATAAAATATCCTGAACAACGGGCTGCGTTTCCGCACATTGCTGCCAATGATCCATCGGCATTAAAAAAATCCCAGGCAAACTTATTGCCCTTACCGCGCATAAAAACAGCGCCGTCGCCGCCTAAACCCAAGGTGGGATGACAAATTTTCTGTGTTAATTGACTAAGCCTTTCGCCGCGAAATTCATTCTTAAAGTTCGGTAAAAAAACAAAGGTATTTCCGGCTCCGCTGAGCTTGACCCAGTCGAACATTATTGTTTCTTCGCAGGATATTTAATGCTGTCGCCATCGGTGATGGGGGGCGGTTGATTGCGGGGCGTGGGCCGCCCCTTAACGCCACAGCCACAAAAAAATATTCCCAATAAAGCAGCTAAAAGTGTTTTCATCTTTGCCACCTTACTAAAGCTTTTCTGCGCAGGGAAGGGATTAGCTATGAAATTTTTCCCCTAAATCAACATAAACAACGATTCTTGCTGAGTTTTTTCATGGGATTGTTTAGTCTCCACTTCCAATGAGAAGCTTTATTTTAATTGCCACATTTTTTATCCCACTTTTTTTGTTTGCTGCGCCGAATACCGGGGGCGAGTCCAGCCGCCTTATTCCTCGCTTTCAAGTGGATCCCAGTGTCGAAAAGCTTCTGTTTTTTAAATTTACTTTGCCTGTTGAAAGTGAAAATTCTGCCGATGAAATAGATCGCCGCCGCCTTGGGCTGCGATCAAAGTCCCCTTTTCAACAAGTCTTAGGAATAATCAAAGGGCTTGTTGGTCCCACCGAGTACATCCAAGAGGGCGCTCCGAATATTCACGGCAAAGCTATGGGTGTTTTAATAAAACAGAGGTTCTCTGATGGCGGAGGAAGTTTTTTAATCCGCGTTGTGGATGAGCCTAAACATGTGGAAGTCCCTGCGTCGGAAGCAATGTTTGTTCCCGTTGTTACGGTTGAGCTGATTTTGTCTTATTCGAATCGCCCGCAAGGTCTTAGCCCTACCCAGTGGATGTTTTTAAAACATTTGACGGAATATCTTGTCACCTTTCGATCGATGCTTGTGGAGCATCCTTTGTTGGCGAAGCCTTTACAAGTCACACTTATTGATAAGGCCATGTCGGCGCTTGATCCCGATCAAACTGCCAACTGGAAACAGATGATCCGGCAACTTAAACTTAATTCTTATTCAGAAAGTTTTGGTTTTGATCCCGTCAGTGTTTCTTTGTTTTTGAAATACTTAGAAGATCCGAATTTTTTTGAACACCAAGGGGTAAAACAAAAATTGCTGGCTTTGCTTTCGGGGCCCGCTGAAGTCAGCACCCTTAACTTGCAAAGCCGCCTTACCAACTTACTGGCAGAAGAAACTCTACGGCCTGCGGCGGAGCAGACTAAGCCCCCAGTTCCAAATTTCGCGATGACTGCACCGGTTCGCGCGGCTGTTTTTTCCTGTGGAAATTTATATCCGCACTAAAAACTTAAACTGCTTTGCACTTGCCGTGCTTTGCTGCCCTGGGCGGCGCCGACAACGCCGGCTGCTTCCATAATTTCGATAAATCGTGCGGCCTTGGGATATCCGATGCTGAATCTTCTTTGCAACAGCGAGGCGCTGACGGTTTTTTGTTCCAAGGTCCATTTTAAAATCAAATCGTATTCTTCGCCAGCATCTTCTTCTGAAATTTGCCCGTCCATATTGCCGCCATTAAAAGTGTTTTTTCCTTCCAACATTTGTAAACCCAGTTCGTCGTATTCAGGTTTTGCTTGTTCCGACCAGAAGTTAACAATGTCGGTGATTTCGCGGTCCGACAAATACGGCCCGTGATGGCGCGCGGGTTTGCTGACTCCGGGAGCAAGAAATAACATATCCCCATTCGGCAATAATCTTTCCGCGCCAGTTTCTTCTAAAATAATTCTGGAATCCAGCGGCGAAGAAACCTTCAGTGCAATTCTTCCCGGGAAATTGGATTTAATTAATCCCGTCACGACTTCTTTGCGCGGCGTCTGTGTTGCAAATATTAAATGAATTCCACAGGCGCGGGCTTTTTGCGCCAGACGCTGGATGCTGGGTTCAATGTTTTGTTTTTCCGCCACCATTAGATCTGCTAATTCGTCGACAATAATAACGATATAGGGCTGGGGCTGATAATAATAAGTATTTTCGCCCTGATTTTCTGCGTGTTCCGTAATTTCAGTGGAAGAAAGTTTGGCCACTTTTTCATTGAAGATTTCTAATTTGGCTGCCGAAAATGTCGATAAAGATCGATAACGCTTATCCATTTCTTTGACGGCCCAACGAAGTGCCGTTACTGCCTTTTTAGGTTCGGTGACATGGGGTAAAATCAAATGCGGAACGTCTCGGAAATCCGCCAGATCCACCATTTTTGGATCCACTAATAATAGACGCAGGGTTTTCGGTGAATGCCTTAATAAAAATCCTGTAATCAGCGAACGAACAAAAACAGATTTTCCCGAACCTGTGGTTCCAGCAATTAATAAGTGCGGCATGGTTCGTAAATTGACTATTTGTGAATCGCCTCCGGCATTTTTCCCTAAGGCAATGGGCAGCGAGGTTTCATCTTTCCAAAATTTTTCTTCCGCCAATAAATCTTTGAACGAAACTACTTCGCGTTTTGAATTCGCCGTTTCGATTCCCACGACATCGGTTCCTGGAATTTGTCCCATCACGCGCACGGATTCGCTGCTGAGGGCCAAGGATAAATCGTCTTCCAGATTTGAGACCTCGCTGATTTTGACGTCAGGATTGGGTTTGAATTCATACATGGTTACCAGTGGGCCGGTGCGAGCATCGACAATTTGCCCTTCGATCTTAAACATTTTTAATTTCTCTAAAAGTATTTCTGCTTTTCTTCTAATTTCGTCGCGGTCGATACGTATGCGCGAGGCGGGTGGATCTTCCAACAATTGAATGCTGGGCATTTTCCAGTTTTCAACTTTTTTGGGTGGTGTGAATTTTAAAATTACTTTTCGCTTGGCATTCGTGGCGAATTCGGGTTCTTCGATTTTTAAATCTTCGTTTTTGGAAAACAGTGGCATTTGGGTTGGCGCCGAAATTGGTTTTGCGGATCGCTCTTGTTTTTGTCCCAGCGTTTTATTTCTAGCGCGGTTGTGTAAATATTCGCGCACGAAAATTTTGCTTTTCAACATGTATCTTTTCATCAGCGATGCCACGGTCTTTGCTAGGTCTTTTAATGAATCCTCGAAAAATAACATGGTCCAAGCAGTTAACAGGCCCCATAAAAGAATTTGCACTCCGCCGGAATTAAAAATTCGCACCAATGCTTCTGAAACCCCAAGGCCGATGATGCCTCCGGGGTAGATTTTTGCGGAAAATAAAGTTCGCTTGGAAAAATACAAATGAATCAAGGGCATCAGGGTTACTGCGAACAATAAAACTTTGACCCACTGACTTTTCGCTTTGGATTTGTTGCGAAATAGGTCGCGGCTGCGCACAAAAAATGCGGCAACAACAATCCAGATAGACACTCCGAAAAACTGAAAACTTATGTCTGCCAAAAAAGATCCAAAAATTCCACAAATATTTGTGGCGATCATCGTATGCCCCCACGAATGAAAACTGGGGTCATTGGGATTAAAGCTAATTAAGGCTAAGCTCCAAAAAATAGAAATGGTCAAAAAAAATAAGCCCCTAAGTTCGGGCAGGCGGTGTTGCATTTTTGAACTCCTGTGTGCAAATTTTAGTTTAATGGCTTGTGGTCAAGATGGAAGGGCCAGTTACCAGCACTTGGCCTTCGGGTTGGTCAGGCCAGACCCCAGTCGAGAAAATTTTTTGGAGTCAATATGAAGTTTCCAATAATTTTGCGGTGATTCAGGCCAACATATAAATAAAAAGCTTAGTTGCATTTGTTAGCACAAAAGTATATTCCGACTCCTCTTACTTAAAGAAAATAGAACTATAAACAGGAGACATATGACGCCCAACTTGACCCCAGCAAATAATCTGACCACGACCCCCGACCATCTTTTCGTAGCCAACTTGCAATCGGTAAGTTTGGAACGCCTTGTGAAAAGCAAGCTCGAGGTTTTATTCGAACAACAGCGCGAAGCCCAAGTTGATCTTCGTGGAATTTATAATGTCGTGATAGAACAAGTTGAAAAACCTTTGCTAGAGCTTGCTTTGAAAGTTCACAATGGAAATCAAGTTAAAACGGCTCAGATGCTGGGTATCAACCGCAATACTTTGAAAAAGAAAATTGATACTTACAATATCCGCGTTAAACGCAATTCCGTAGGTTGATCTTCCCATAAATTTACGCAAACTTGCTGTGGGGGGTTTCGCTTATGAATCAATTGCCGCCACAAAGTATTGATGCCGAACAGGCCGTCCTTGGCGGCTTGATGTTGGATGCGTCGGCACTCGACAGCATCGAAGACCTTATCAAGGTCGATGATTTTTATAAACCCGCGCACCAGAAAATTTACGCCTCGATTCGCGAGCTTCATCATAAGAATGAAAAAGCAGATTTATTAACCGTTTCAAATATTTTAGAAGCACGCCAGGATTTAGAAGATGTCGGTGGCGCATCTTATTTGGCTTTGTTGCTGGAAAAAACTCTGTCGGCTGCGAACATTGTTTCTTACGCAAAAATTATTTACGAAAAATCTTTGCTGCGAAAACTAATTGGCGCCAGCACACAAATTATCGAAAAATCTTACGCCGGTGACTATGCGGATATCGAATCTTTTGTCGACACCGCGGAAGCCGAAATTTTCAAAGTTTCTGAAAACAGTTCCGCCGGTGGTTTGACCAGTGCGTGGAGCATTGTTGAAACCAGTTTGCAGCGCATCGAAGATCTGTATAAGCGCAAAGAAGATGTCACTGGGATTGCCAGCGGATTTAAATCTTTGGATTTACTAACTGCCGGAATGCATCCGGGGGAATTAACAATTATTGCAGCCCGTCCCTCGATGGGAAAAACAGCTTTAAGTTTAAATTTTGCTTCGCACGCTGCGGTTAATTTAAAAAAGAATGTCGCGTATTTTTCTTTGGAAATGGGCAAAGATGTTTTGATGATGAGGTTGCTGGCCAGTGAAGCCCAAGTTTCTTTGTCAGAAACCAGAACTGGTCGAATTCGCGATGACTCGTGGCCCAGATTAATTTCTGCGGCGGGAACCATCAGCGAATCGGGTTTGTATATTGACGATACGCCGGGTGTAAGTCCTTACGAAATCCGCGCCCGATGTCGAAGATTAAAAGCTCGTCACGGTTTGGATTTAGTGATCATCGATTATTTACAGATGATGAGTTTAAAAACACGAGTGGAAAGTCGCGAACGCGAAGTTTCAGAAATTTCGAAAACCTTAAAGGCGATTGCTAAAGAATTGCAAGTTCCCGTGATTGCACTTGCGCAGTTAAACCGCGCTGTCGATTCGCGCGGCGATCGCAGGCCGATGATTTCCGATTTGCGGGAATCTGGGTCGATCGAGCAAGATGCCGATGTGGTGATGATGCTTTACCGCGAAGAATATTATGATAAGCAGGATCCTGAAAAACAGGGCCGCGCTGAATTGATCGTGGGTAAACAGCGGAACGGGCCGACCGGCAGTGTTGCTTTGCGCTTTGAAGCTCGCACGAATAAATTCCGCGATGCTGATCCTGAAGTAATGGCGGCACCTCCGCCGCAGGCTCCGCCTCCGCCAACTTACGGCAAACCCAGAAATCTGGCGCCTTAGCCGTTGTCGAAAGTCGATAAAGTTAAGGGTTTGAAATTATAAATCAGAATTAAATTAATTTTAGATTTACAAGTGCAGTGCCAAAGGCGGCAGGACGCTTTCCGCAAAACGCGGGCTCCTGCCCTCCAACGACCGCCCAGTAGGGCGGACGCGTCCCGCTTCGTTGAGGTATTTGCGGAAAACGCCCTGCCGCCTTTGGCACTGCGCTTGTAAATCTAAAATTAATTTAATTCTGATTTATAATTTCAAACCCTTAACTTTATCGGCTTTCGACAATTGGTGCTTTTCGGCTTTTCCTCTGGCTCGTAAATTGGTGTGTTCCTACTTTCCCCTTGCTCAATTTCTGCCGCATTCCAATTCCCCCGCTGGATTGGTCTTAAAACTAGCCGATTGGTAAAATTAAAAAAAATTAACTTCCGATGCACCTATTTTTGGGGAATGCTTGTCCGTATGAGGGGGAGGTCTATCGATGGACCTCTAAGAGGCAAGGAGGCTTCGATGGATAAAATGAATTTATTTGAACAGGTCGTAGAAATGACAGAATTACCTGCAGAATTTGCCGGCGGCGAATTAGAGAAATTAATTCGTCATACAGGACTGTCGACCGAAAATCTAACAGCAGATCAACTGCGCAAAGTTGCTGAAGCACTTCTGCAGCAAGTGTTTTCGATTCAGTAGCTTGTTTTATTTTTAAATTAGACTTGTTTAAATTACTTCGGCGTCGGTAATGACTGCGTTTAAATCGATCTGGCCAGCGGTACCAAAATAAACTTTAGACCCAGATACTGTCGCAAAAACTTAAGGTGCGTTCTTGACCGGCTTGCTCAATTCAGTAAAAAATTATGCGGCTCTTTTGAATTGCAATTTTGCGTGCACGCCGAGTGCCGCCAGAATTCTTAACATAAGGTCCGTGGAAACCTCAAATGTGTTGCGATTCATGATTGCGGTGACGCGGGTTCGAGAGGTCTTTGCAAGTTTTGCTACTTGTGCGTGGGTAAGATTTTTTTGCTCAACAACTTGTATGATTTTATCATTAAGATCGCTGCGAATTTCGATCTCAAGCCCGTCCGCGGGACTAAGTCCCAAAATATTTGCCAACTCGGCGGCCGTTCTGCTTGCGATGATTTTAGACTTCTTCATTGAAACACTCCTTTAATCTTTTCTTACCCAATTCTATTTCTTGCTTTGGCGTCTGCTGTGTCTTCTTTATGAACGCATGAAAAATTACAACTCGATCCGCATGACGAGCATAATAAAATGCTCTATAAATTCCTGCTCTATCTTTTACTCGAAGTTCCTCAACACCTATACCAACCGTTTTCATTGGCCTAGAGATTGGCATTTTCAGCGCCGAGCCCTTTTGAAGATCAAAGATTGCCTTGCCCAATTCACGGCGAACGTCTTCTGGAAATTCCTGAATTGCAACACGCGCCTTTGGGTGAAAGAAAGCCGTCTTCATGCCTCTATTGTCTCGGATTTGGGACATTTTGTCAAGTGGTAATTCTGTTTAATTTACTTCCGCGCCGGTAATGACTGCGTTTTGTTCGATCTGGCCTTGCGCCTGCGAATCTTACTTGGTTTCAAACTATTTCAAATAGCTTTCCGAAACTTTTAAAACTTTTCGCGCGAAATCAAACATGATCCATTGGTTAATTGGTTTTTTGCTGTCGTGCCAGGCGACCGAAACGCAGCCCCAATGTTGCGTTTTTGATTTTAACAGAAATGTTGCAGTCAGCACGCCGGGTTCTGAACCGCCCTTAAAGCCCGCGTATACCCACACATTAGAACCTTGAACATCAATCAGTGGAACATTGTTTGCTAAAATTTGCAGGGCCTCATTGCTGTCTTTGTTCTTTAATTTGATCATTGCTGTGCACAAATTATTTGTGGAACCAAACCATTCAATATCCGTGATATGCGATGGTTGTTCCATGGAAACTCCATTTGTTCCTACTTGATCCAGCGGAATGGAGCTAATTTTTGTCGCCAGCATTTGGCGCTTTTCAACCTTATCCGCGCGCAAATATTCTTCTGTTAAATCTTGAGGTGCCGCCCATTTAAGTTTAAACATTTCCGCCGTGGACAAAAAGGGAGTGTTTTTTTCGGCAAAATCATTTCCCATCGGAAGCAATTGGTTTTCAATATTTTCGCGGCCTAAAATATTCAGCAAATGGTCGGTTGCTGTATTGTCGCTGATGCGGATCATATTTTCTGCGTATTGTAGTAATGAAACTGATTTTCCGTTGGGCCAAGTTTGCATAATTCCTGACGGCAACGATTTCCAACTTTCTGTTACCGGAAATAAATCTGCCCATTTAAACTTTCCGGTTTTGACGGCATCCACCAATGTCCCAAGAACGTAAAGTTTAAATCCTGACCCCAGCGGGTGCATACTGTTGCCTTGAAAACTTTGGCCGTTGCCCTGATCACTTTGAAGTGTGACTGAAATCTGCCCGCTGAGTTTTTTTGCCTGTGCCTCGACGTCTTCCCAATTGCTGATTTTTGTATCTGCGATAAATATGTCCCGAGCCAAAAGCGAAGTGATTAAATTTTTATCGTCTATTTTGAAATCAAGTAATAGGTAATTTCCGTTTTCAGAAATGAAGTTATATGCTGCCTTTTGTGGGCTTGTTTTGCTTTGTTCAATGCGTTTACATTTCCCAGAAACTTCGACAAGACTTTGCACAATTTGTTCGAGTTCAGATTGAGAAATCGCTGTTCTGAACTTTTGTGAAAAATAATCCGCATAGATAAAAGCCTTCTGATTGAACACGGTCTTGCAAAGAAAATCTGCGGTCTGATTATAATCCGCAAATGACAATGGCGAAAAAAATAGACAGAAAAACAAAATCGTTAACTTCAACTGTCTGCCCCTCGTCACTTTATAATCACAAAATTTACTTCGGCGTCGGTAATGACTGCGTTTAAATCGATCTGGGCTGCGCAAGCCAAAATAAACTTTTGGCTCCCTGCCGCTGCCGCAGAAAAATTACTACGCTCGATCTACTGTAATCTGGATCGATGCTTGAACGCCTTCGCTGTATTTGATCAGCGCTTTGTGGCTGCCCAAAACTTTGATGGGTTCATCTAAATGAATGTCGCGACGATCGATTGAATATCCTAACTTTTGTAATTCTTTGGAAATATCACCTGTCGTAACTGATCCGAAAAGCTTTTCGTTTTCACCGGCAGTTAATTTAAAGGCAACGGTGATTCCGGAAAGTTTTTTTAGAACTTCTTGGCGTTCGCCGTCGGCTTTGGATTTTTTGGCTTCGGTCACGCGTTTTAAATGTTCCCATTCAGCCACTTTGGTTTCGGTTGCAGCTGCTGCCATTCTTTGTGGGAATAAAAAGTTTCTTGCGAAACCTTCTGAAACATTCACCATATCGCCGACTTTGCCTACGTCCTTAACATCTTTAACTAAAATAACTTTCATAAATTCTCCTTTTTCAAATGCCTTTTTTGCGAACTTCTTATTCGCCAACGGCTTTTAACTATTATCGACTGCACTTTAAAAAACTACTGCCTGCGGTCTAAACAATTACCGCCTACAGCTCTTATAATTTAAGAGGTTCCTTTGTTTTGCCCCATCGGGTCCTAAAATCAACCCAAAAATCAATAAACCCTACAAAACTAAAGATGACAACTTGCCCAAACAAAAACATATAGCCAAAAACACGCGTAAATATACCTGCGTGAATCTTTTTTAAGAAATATTCCAAGATGGACAGCCCTTGGAAAAAATAAAGTGTCGCCAGCACATTCACGCTGTTGGCACAAATTACCTCGATAAGGGGCACGGCTTCTCCGGCCGGAGCATCATACCATAGACTTCCCGCAAGACTGCCAAGCCCGATCCACAAAAAGTAATCGGGCAAACGGAATTGCAGCAAGTCGGGTTCCCTGCGGAAGCGAACATCGACTCCGAAAATCCAAAATAAAACCCTGCGTTCCAAAATCGCACCCAAGGCCGAAGACAAGACGAAGAAAATCAAAATCATCGACGGCAGTTGCCCAACCAAAATTTCGGTTTTAATGGGCAACGCCAGCGGAAGTTTGCTGATCCATTCAACCAATTGCACCTGTGTTCGCACGCCTTCGTTGAATAAAATTTTTGCGGCACCTGCAGCAAAAACTGCGGCACCGACGAAAACCCCAACAATGTGCGAGGTAAACCAAGATTTTCCCCAGTGGAAAATATCCACGACCAGGCCTTGCGAAATCCACAGCGATGCGACTAGTAATGCAATCCAATTTTGATCTGCCAAGATAAATCCACCAACGATAATTGGCAGACTGCCCCAGTAAAACCACCAGCGAGTGATCCAGCGCAGAACTCGCAGGAAGGGACTTCCCAAGGCGCCAGTCCCCAGCGTCATCACCAAAGACAACGCGGAAAGTAGAATCGCCGAGCGGAAACGCGAGGCCTTCATTTTAACAAACTACATTTCTGATCGTTCGGCGCGAGCTGCTGCCATCGCACTTCGGCGGGCTTGCATTTTGGCTTCGCGTTCTTTTTCTCGGGCAGCACTTTCTTGCAGACCTTTTTTGAAAGCCTCCATGTATTTGCTCAGTTGAATGCGTTCATCGATTTTGGTGTGCATAAAACGTAAAACGCGTTCGTTGATGCGCAAAGTTCTTTCGATCTCGGCAACGGCTGCTGTTTCTGCGTCAAAAAGCATATGGAAGTAAACGGCTTTTTTTAGTTTTCCGATTGGGTTGGCAAGATTTCTTTTGCCCCAAGTTTCCAAGGAAAATACTTCGCCCTTATAGGTCTGAAGGCTGGCTTTGTATTTGCGGAAAATTTCTTTTTGTTCTTCTAGATTTGTGTCTGGGTGAAGTAAAATGATTGCCTCGTAAGGTCTTTTTACTCCGCCTGCGCGATAATCTACAACGCTGGTCGCTGTTGCCATGGAATGCTCCTTTTTGGTTCAAAACCGCTTAATGCGACCTTGAGTCTCCTTGACTGGAAACAAAGTGAATATCGTGTAACATGTGCTGAAGGATAAAGTCATGGGGTTATTTCTAGAAATTACGGCGGGACCGCACACCGGAGCGCGAGCGCCGATCAGTGTGGGCATGAAAATCGGGCGCAAACAGGGCGCCGTTTTGCTTTCCGACGATGCGAAAGTGTCGGGTGTGCATGCGGAAGTCAAAGAAGTCGTCGTTGCCAATAAAACTTTGTTAATTTTAGAAGACTGCGGGTCGGCAAACGGCATTTGGGTAGAAAATAACCGAGTGCAAAAAGTGACTTTGTTACCCGGAGTTTTATTTCGCATCGGCAATAGTTATTTTAAAATTTTCGAAGAACTTTCCGCCGAAATCGTTCCGACCAATCCGTTTAAAAAAATTCTAAATGATCTGATGCTGCCGGTTCCCGATGTGGCGTTGGAACATTTTATTTTCAATCCCTGTCTGCAACTTAATTTTTTGCAGGGACCACATATCGGGGAAAATTGGCTTTTAGCATACGGCCCCAGAATTTTTGGAAGTCTGTCTTGGGATCTAGAGGTTCAAGATCCCTTGGCGCCAACACCAGCCTTTCAGCTAGTTCCTGCCGAGTTCGGCGCCGTCTTGCACGACCTAAGTCGCGAAAAAATTTTCGTCAACGGTCGGCCTGTGAAAAAAAATGTCTTGCTTACGGCCGGTGATCAAATTCAAGTTGGAAATTCTGTGATTGAAATCCGATACGTTGATAAACCCGAAGGAACGGAGCCACCTTGATACCGGTCGAATCCAATAGTTTTTCCAGTTTTGATGGAACCAAAATTTATTACGAAACTCGCGGCGCCGGTAAGCCAATTATTTTTATTTATGGCATCGCTTGTTTAATGAATCACTGGCGCCACCAAGTGGATTATTTTTCGCAAACTCATCAGGTGATTACTTTTGATTTGCGCGGCCATCATCAAAGCGAGGCTGGCGAAGATGCGGCCAATTTAAATTTACACTGTCTTGCTAAAGATCTGATTGCGCTGATGGATCATTTAAAACTAGATAAGGCAGATCTTGTCGCGCACAGTTTTGCCGTTCCCCTTGCCATTTTGGCTTATGAATTGGCGCCGAACCGAATTCGCTCGATGGCTTTGTTAAACGGCTTTGTGGAAAACCCTATGGAAAAGTTTTTTGGTTTACAAATTGTCGAACCATTTTTTCGTTCGTTAAAATCTTCGTATGATCAAAACCCGGCGCTGTTTCAAACCGTTTGGCGTTTGATCACCGATAACCCCGTGGCCATGCGGATCACGGCCCTTGCTGGTGGATTTAATATCAAGCTGACGCATTTTAAAGATATTGAAATTTACATGCACGGCTTGGCGCAGATGCCACTGAATGTTTTTTTCCCCTTGTTCGACGAACTTTTGCAGTTTAAGGGCACCGATCTGCTGGGCAGTATCAACTGTCCCGTTTTAGTGGTATCGGGCGAAAAAGATTTTGTAACCCCTGCGCAGTTTCAAAAACAAATTCACGATGGAATTCCCGGCAGCAAATATTTAGTCGTGCCTTACGCCACCCATTGCACCATGTTGGATTTCCCAGATTATTTAAATTTAAAGCTGGCAGAATTTTTAAATTAATTTCTGTTTAAAACTATTTCTTGTCTATGTAAAAATGGTCGCGCTCGTATTGAATGTTCGAATACCCCTGGGCATTGAATCCATTTTGATGCAGCGATGGCGGAATGGGGCCCGAACGCGAATTGGGGTTTTCATAGTCGTAGTCTCGATTGTTAGAAATGCCGCCCGGTGTTTCGATTTCCGTGTATTTATGGCGATTTGTTTTTCCCAACGCATCGGGACCTGGGGCCGCAGGCGTCACCAGGTCTTGGTAACGAGGTCTTTGGGCTGGAACGTTTTCGTGACGACCTAAAATATCGTCGATTTCTTTGGACGTTAGCTCTTTGCCGTAGCTTACGCTGACAAAGAATATTGAAATCGAAATAAAACTTTTGTAGAAACTCATGGCCGAAAGATACTCTTCTTGTGGCAAAATTTAAATGAAAAATTGTTTTGCATCGCTTAAATGCCGTAAATTGAAAAATTGCTATGGGGTTTTGATTCTATTCTGCGGTAACTCGACGGGTCTTGTTGCAAAGTTCAACGTTTTCCCAATAATTTTGACTGATTACCAGGGTCTTCCGATAAGTCCGGTATGAACGACTATCTGGCTTGTTTTAAGTATTTTAAGGAATTTAAGGCTGCGCCCGAATCGGGAGTTTTAGTTGCTCTGTCCGAAGACTTAGCGATTATTAAACATGAAATAATTTATGATGAGCTTGTGCTGTCGGATAAAATGTTCGCCTTATTCAATGCAAACGAAAATTTTGTTCAGGTTTATAATTTTGAAGACCTTCACACATTTCAGCTTGTCGGTGAATCGGCAAAGTTCGAAGTTGATGTCCTATCTGGAAGAATTGTATCGTTCTCGCCTCGCAATAAAAAACCAATAGATCTTGCGGCTATCGCAAATGAATTTAAAAAGCTGCAGTCAGGTGTCTTTATCCCCTGGGATGAAGAGCGCAGCAAGTATTCCTCGTAGTTCATCCCCAATTTCTATGCCCTTTTGTTCCGAAAAATTTGCTAAGGTTTCTACTGGGTGTTTTTTATTAAGATAATTAACAAAAAATTCTATTAAATTTGAAAACTCGCTGTTTCCAACAGCCTCCCATTGAAAACCATTATTCAGGGTAGCCATTAAATAAAAACGCCTCGCTGTGTTTGGAATTACTTGAGCAATCAATTCGAACTCGCCTTTTCGCAAAGATCTTCGCGCCAAATACTGAAGTTGCGTTTTTGCATTGGCTTTCAGATTTCCTCGATCAATGTAGTTTTTAATTGCGAACGATTCTTGAATTATTTCGTTTCTATTTTGCATATTTGTGGCCTCTGCAAAAGCCCTGCTCAGCTATTGCCCAAAGATCTTATGCTGATGTATATTACCTGTTTAAATGTTCTACGCTTTTCAGATAATTTCGGCTCGCCTCATGGATCTTCCGATAAGTTCAAGATGACTGACTATCAGGCTTGTTTTAAATACTTTGCGGAATTCCGAGCTGCTTCCGAGTGTGGGATTTTAATGGTGCTGGATGAAAATCTCAGCCTCATTAAACTCGAAATTATTTATGAAGAACTTGCTTTGTCGAATAAAATGTTCGACTTATATAATGCAAAAAAGAATTATGTTCAGATTTATAACTTTGCTGATCTAAATACCTTTCAGTATGTAGGCGAGTCACAGGAATATGACATTGACGTCTTAACGGGAAGAATCATCCGCTTCGCACCTCGCAGAAAAAAACCTATAGATCTAAAGACCGTGGCAAAAGAATTTGAAAAAATGCAGTCAGGGGTCTTCTTGCCTTGGGATGAAGAGCGCTGCAAATATTCCTCGTAGTTCTTCGCCAATTTCTATGCCTTTTTGCTCTGTAAAATTCGACAGAGCTTCTATTCGGTATTTTTCGTTTAGAAAATCAGTGAAAAACTCAATTAGATTAAGAAAATCACTATTCTCTACTGCTTCCCACTTGGTTCCCCTCTTCAGCGTTGCCATCAAATAAAATTGTTTCCCCGTGTTCGGAATTACTTGGGCAATCAATTCAAGCTCATTCGCCTGCAAGGACCTGCGGATCAAATATTGAGGCTTTGTTTTTGTATTTGCCTTTAGGTTTCCACGATTAATGTGGTTGTTGAATGCGAAAAATTCCCTGATTATTTCGTTTCGTTTTTCCATTCTCGGCTGCTTTGCAAAAACTAGGCTTGGTTTAGATTGATGCTAGCGATCGACCGGGTCCGTAATATGGATCCGATGTCCTTAAGTTCCACATTTCCGGATTTCGTTTCGTTTTGGCCCAAAATCGGCTGGTGTCAAAAGTTTTGACACCCGAAATGCATTTAATCGCTTGGGATATCGGTAAACTTATTGCAAAAGAAATTCTCTGAACAAGTATTATCCGCTGGCTTAAACCACTCTCTTTTAGGAGTTTTATATGTTAAACGCGCGCAAACCTTTTTCTTTAATCGCAGTAGCTCTTTGCTTTTTGGTTGTTAACCAAGTGTCTGCTGCAGATTTAAAAATTCCTTCTGGCAATTATATTAAGGGCAAAGACTCGGGACATCTTTCCAGTTTTTTATTTAATGATTTTCTGAATAATTTCCTCGCGCTGAAGCAGCATTTCATTATTTCTAAAAAAGGGACCATTATTGTTTTAAATGATGTGAAACACAAAATTGTTTATCGAGTTGATCTGAATGATCCCAATGAACAGGCGTTAAGTTCTGGATATTTGCAGCATGCCAGAAATAAACTGCGCACCCAAGCTTATGCAAATTTAATCTCGAAAATTACGGTCACAGATATTAAACAGGTTTCTGAAAATGCTGTGGCTGGAACTGGAAATTTTTATATCGATTATAGTTCTTTTTTCGGAACGATTCGCGCAAAAATCCAAGTCGGGGCAAGTCTGGCGACGGTTCCGTGCAAAGATGTTGTGTCCGATGCGCCGGCGGGAGCATTAAATGGAACTTGTTTAAAAACTTTCCTGGGTCACAACCCTGCTTTGTCTGACTTCAGTCTTTCCTTTGATGATAAGGCGGCAACAGAAAAAGATCCTTCCGAGTTGCGCATGGTTCGATGGGCAAACAGAATTGTTGGACTGACTTTAGATTTCTCGCTGAAAATGCTTTCGGCAATGTTCTCGGATGGCGACGAACTCATTGGCCTGGCTGTTAAATAAGGAGTATTTATGAAAAAATTGACCTTGTCCCTTTTTGCTTTTGTTTTGTTGTTTTCTTACTTGGCTCGGGCTGTCGACTTGGATTTTACTTCGGGCAACTATTATGCGAATAGCGATGTGTTCGTGGACCGAGAAGAAAGAATCAAACAGAAGGAATATTTTCAGATTGTTAAGCGTGGATCTATGCTGACAATCTATGATGCCAAAAATGATATTCGATATCCTTTGGATCTAAATTCAAAAACTGAATACCTTGTAAATCCAAAATATTTGCAGATCCTTTCCAATGGAACTTCTAATCTTGCGAAAGTCGGGGCGGCCCAGCTAGTCAGCTCGATTGTAATTTCAGATTTAGAGCAAACATCTGAAGATAAAATTTCTGGAAAGGTTACTTTTAATATTAAATACGAATCCCTTTTCGGATCACTTACGGGGAAAATCCGCGCTGGCGTTTCTCTTGCAACAGTTAAGTGCGAAAAAATATTGCCCTTTAACCCCGAGTTGGCGGGCAAAACTTGTTTAAAAACTTACGTGGGATTCCTTCCCCGCATTGCAGAACTTAAAACTTCTTTTCCCGAGCCATTGAACAGCGCCTTGGGACTGGGGCTGGATATTTCACTAAGGCTGCTTTCACCACTTTTTGTTGGCGGCGACTCTTTAATCATTATGGAAAAGCGCTAGGTAAGAATAATGAAAGCACTACTGAATTTTTCATTTATAATTTTCTTCGGATTTTTTGCTTCGGCGGAAAGCTCGCAAGAAAATATTATTGAGAATTTATTTTACCGAATTACTGGTTTGCCAGCCCGTCCTGCGGAAGTTCAAGCGTTGCAACACGAAGTTGTGAATCCTTCTGGCGAAATTAATTATGACCTCCTTTTTAAAAAACTTTTTGAACATCCAGGCTTTTTGAATATTCGTTTATCTAATTTTGTTTCGAAGATGAGCAACGAAGAAGGTGAACCCTTCGAGGATGTCGATGATTTTCAACAAGCACTTGCTTTGGGCGTAACTAACGAAATCGATTTCCGAACTCTTTTGGGAAGTCGCTTTTCTATTACGAATAAAGCAAAAGGTAACCGTTTCGATCTTATTGAAACACCTCGAGAGCTGTCTGAAACCATAAAAGATGCAGAGTTAAAATTTATAGCTAATCTTAATCAGTATAAACAAAACGTTTTTTTTGCTAGAGGAGGGTCAGACTAGGTCCATTAACTATCCCTCTGGCATAATGAGCTCGATCGGCTTTGCAAAAAGATCTTTACAGGGTGGCACCAATCGCCGCGCGGTCAAAGCTGCCTTCGATTTGTTTCTTTGCAGCAAGGTGGATGACTGGAAGGACTCACAGCTTGAAACAACTTATATCGCGCGCGACATTGATCGAAATCCGGGTGGAAATCGCGGTGCTTTTAATTCGAATTGTCGTTCTTGCCATTCGGTTCTGGATTCATTGCGACCTGCTTTTGCATATTACGATTATAATGCGATGGGTGATCCTTTACGAGTAGCGTCTGTCGATCCTTTCACATCAAAAACTATCGTTGCACGTAAGTATAATCAAAATGGAACGATCTATCCCGAGGGTTTTATTACCACTTCAGATTCGTGGGAAAATCTTCTAGTCTTACCTGGCGCGCAAGAGCGCTATGGCTGGCGCGGCCCCACTAGTGGTCGTGGCCTGATGGCTTTTGGATCTATGATCGCAAATTCAAAACAATTTCAAACCTGTATTTCAAAAAGACTAGTCTCTGCAATCTGCGACTTCGATGAGGTCGAAAGCACGCAAATTTTAGAGAGCCCTGAATTTAAATCACTTGTCGATGAATTCCGAAAAGACGGTTATGTCATTAAAACTTTAATTAAAAAAATTGCGCTGAGTGGCTTATGTCAAAAATAAAAATGCTTTGTTTATTTTTTCCCTTGCTTGGCTCTGTTGGTTTCGCACAAGAACGTAAAATTAAGGACGGCAAACAATACACTTACGATCTCGAGCGCAGACTTAATACTCAAAATGATGAATTCATTCGCAACGAACTGATGACTGCCTTCGCGCAGAACCGCGGCAACATTCCCAAAGGAAGCAATCAGATTAATTTAAGTTCGGGAATCGAAGCAATGGCAAAAGTCGCCGTTCTGGCCTGCACTTTTGAAGCGCAGTTTAATGAAAACTGGACGCAGTTGTCCGAGCTCTATGAACTTATCTTGGATCGCAAGCCCACTGCCGAGGAAATTAAATCTGCTTTGCGAAATCCGGATGGAACTTTGGATTTTTTCAGCAATTGTTTGATGCTTGCTTTGCATCCCGAGTTTATTTTTCAGAAAGAAGGGCGATGATATGAATGACGAGCTAAAAAAGAAGTTAATCGCAACTTTAAAAAAACCTGGTTATGCGGATCATTCGTTTTCCTTTACCAGACGCGATTTTGTTCGGTTTGGATTAATCGCCGGCGGCGGAGCACTTTTGCCGTTAACAGGAATTGAAACCGCACTTGCTGCTGCAGGAATAAAAAATCAAATGATTCCTTTTTTAACAATTGATTTAGCTGGAGGCGCGGCACTTCCAGGAAATTTCTTGGTTGGCAAACAAGACGGCCCTGAAGATCTTTTCGAAGACTATCGTCGGCTTGCTTGGAACCCCCGCGAAAGTGGCGCCCTAGATAAAACTTTTGGCATCCCGATGTCAAAAAAATGCAGCCGTATTTTAGCCGGCATGAAACAAACCTTGCCTACAGAAATTTCTGAAAACGAAAACCAAACTATGTTTAAGATGGCAAGCTTCTGCCACTTTTCTTTGGATGATAACCGCGACAACCCCTCTTCTATTTTAACTATGGTTGCCAAAGCTGGACTACGTGGTTCGTTGGTGCGCGCTGGGCTTGGAAGTAAAAATGGTAACTCTGGCGGCCATTCCAGTTCCTTCTTAAAATCGCCTCCGTTTCAACCAAAACTCGTGACTGATGAAAGCAGCATTCTAAGCATGACTTCCTTCGGTGACACCTATGAAAAAATGGATGCGTCTTTGCGCCAACGTTTATTTCAGAATTTAAAGATTGCCTCGGGTGGAAGTAAGTCCCTGCAGGATATTTATCATGAACTTTCCCAAACAGGTCTAACGAATCCCGCTTTGGATTTCCGCAATTCTGCAGACATCGCAAAAATATTTAGCGGTGGCCCTGTCTCGGCCAATAACTCTTTGCATGCGGGCATTGTGTATAATGTGCTTTGCGGACATACGGGTCCTGGCGCGATCACAATCGAAGGTTGTGATTATCATGTTCCCCCTTTTGAAAATGCCGACTTAAAAGATTTTGAAATTGGTGAATTGATCGGCCGCGCTGTTCATGCGGCCTTTGTTTTGAAAAAACCACTGTTCATTCACATCATCACCGATGGTGGTGTTTCTGCCAATGCATCTGACAATTATGAAAGAAAGTGGACCGCAGACAGCAATCAAAGATCCATGTCGGTTTTGGGATACTTTGATCCCTCGACACCGGTCGCTTTTAACAAACATCAAGTTGGATACTATACCAATGATGGCGTTGTTGACCTAGTCACAAATCCATTAGGTCTTGGCGTTGAAAAAATGGCGTTGGGTGTTTTGGCCAATTATTTGTATTTGCATGGTCGACTGGATGAACTGGAAAAAATCTCTGGCGCTCGCTTACAACCAAACGAAATCAAAGAATTTTTGGTTTTTGGAAAGACATGAAAAAGCTGTGGGTTTTCTGTTTATTTTTATTCATTGGGCTTTCGCTGCAGGCGCAGCAAATGTCCCAGCGCGATGTCGAACAAGCAGAAGTTGCGGCCTTTACTGCAAACTTGCATCCTTTTTTGCGGAATAACTGCACGCACTGCCATGCGGAAAACTCGGCCTATACGACTTTGGCCAAACACTCGCAAATGAATCCGAATTTGGCATTTTCTGTGATGAAAAAATTTATAGATTTTAAAGATCTGGATGAATCTAAACTTGTTAAAATGGTTAATAGTGCGCATTACTGCGAATATGGAATTAATTGCGACCGTATTGATGAGGTTAAAAAAGATTTTAAGCTTGCTTTCGCTGGGTTTAAATCCGCGGTTTCGAATATTGTTCGTCCTGTTGTGACCGAGCCAATTGATGCTCTTGGGAAGACGATCGGAAATGCTCAAGCCAACTCTTACGTTTTTCCTTCGAACAAAATAGACGGAAAATCCTTCTTAGTTTCTGCCGAAGAAGATTTTTCTTTCAGTTTCCCTTTCGTTCCTCTAATTTTGGATGGTAGTTCGAATTTACCTATTCCAACTATCACTGCGGAGTTTAAGAAATTAGGAAATTCCTATTATCAGCTGCGCAGTCTAAGTCTAACCGCACAAGATGGCATTTATGCTATTCGCGGTGTTCGCTTGCTGGTTAATGATCAAAGCACTGATCGATCAGGGATGGAAAATATCCGCCGGTTTATTTACTTCAAGGACTTAATAAAAGAAGAGAAAAAATTAATTACCTCTGCGCACCCGATTATTAAAATAAACCCTGGCGATAGAATAAGATTTGCCTTTGATGGGATTGGCCCACTGAGTGAGGTTCCTTCTGACTCGATCTGCATGAAAACCACGGTGCCTTCTTTTCAGCGCGCGCTAAATGATGGAACGAACTATGACGCGCAACGAGCGGCCTTAATAGATTACGCCGTGTTTGAACTAAAGGTCCAAACGAAGAAACGGCTACCAAATTTCTTTGCTGCTGTAAAAAGTGATATCTTGCTCACCGAAGAATGCTTGCATGTAGAAAGTGAAATTGATTTTCAAAATCCTGCTCGCTCTATTTTGCTTGAGCGCTTTCGGCAAACGCAAAACCCAAACTTAGAAGGGACTTTACCTCAACTTACTGAGTTTATGGAAAAAATTGAAGCCCTTGTCGAGCTGAAAACTAACCAACCCCAACTTCCTTAACTTCCGGTTTTTTATCCAGCGAAGCTTTGAAAAATTCGCGGTTCATGCGCGCGATATTGGTCAGGCTGATTTCTTTGGGGCAGGTGGCGGAACAAGATCCGGTGTTGGTGCACGAACCGAAACCTTCGGCGTCCATTTGCGCCACCATTCCCAATGCGCGTTTTTCTGCTTCGGCTTGGCCTTGTGGTAATAGTGATAAATGCGAAATTTTTGCTGCTGTAAACAACATCGCTGATGCGTTTTTGCAAACTGCAACGCAGGCTCCGCAACCGATGCAGGCTGCTGCGGAAAAAGCTTCGTCGGCCGCATGTTTGGGAATTAAATTTGCGTTGGCTTCGGGTGCACTGCCTGTGTTCGCAGAAATAAATCCGCCGGCTTCGATGATTCGGTCGAAGGCTTTTCGGTCCGTCATTAAATCTTTTAAAACCGGAAATGCTTTTGCTCGCCAAGGCTCTAAAACTAAAACTTCGCCGTCTTTGAAAAATCGCATATGCAACTGACAAATCGTTGTGCCCTTGCTTGGCCCGTGGGCGTTTCCGTTGATCATAAATCCGCAGGATCCGCAGATGCCTTCGCGGCAATCGTGATCAAAAACAATCGGGTCTTGATTTTTTTTAACCAATTCTTCGTTTACAATGTCCAGCATTTCCAAAAAAGACGCGTCCACGGAAATATCTTTGGCTTGATATTCCTTAAATCCACCAGCGTCTTTAGAATCTTTTTGTCGCCATACTTTTAAAGTTAAATTAATTTTTTTTGTTTCACTCATGATCGACCTCTATTTGTAACTTCGGGTTGCAAGTTTGACGTTTTCAAATTTCAGTTCTTCTTGATGTCGGGCGGGATCTTGTTTTTCGCCTTTGTATTCCCAGGCAGCAACGTGACAGAACTTTTCGTCGTCGCGTAAGGCTTCGTTGTCCTTGGTTTGGTATTCGTCGCGGAAATGCCCGCCGCAACTTTCTTCGCGGGTCAGGGCGTCTCGGCACATTAAATCACCCAGCTCGATAAAATCGGCGACACGGCCTGCTTTTTCTAGCTCGGGATTGATCTCGTTCGCCGATCCGGGAAGTAAAATATTGTTTTTAAATTCACCTTTGATTTTTGCGATTTCTGTAATCGCTGTTTTTAATCCCGCAGCATTGCGCGACATTCCGCAGTGATTCCACATCACTCGGCCTAATTCTTTGTGCAGACTTTCCACCGTGCGTGAACCCTTGGCCGCAAATCTTTGCGCAATTTCATTCGCCACAGAATTTTTTGCGGATTTAAATTCATCTTGTTCAACCGTGATTTTTTTCAAAGTATTGTTCGCGATATAATCACTGATGGTGTGGGACAAAACAAAATATCCATCGGCAAGTCCTTGCATCAGGGCGGATGCACCCAAACGGTTGGCGCCGTGATCGGAAAAATTGGCTTCGCCAGCAACGAACAATCCCGGGATGGTGCTCATCAAATTATAATCCACCCATAAACCGCCCATCGTATAATGAGGTGCTGGATAAATTTTCATTGGCTGTTGGTAAGGATTTTCGCCGGTGATCTTTTCATACATCTGAAATAAATTTCCGTAACGTTCGGCAATTTTATCTTCGCCGTTTCTTTGAATGGCTTCTTTGAAATCCAAAAACACGGCTTGGCCCGTTTCACCGACGCCGTGACCTTCGTCACAAAGAAATTTTGCTTGGCGGGACGCCACATCTCGCGGCGCTAAATTGCCAAAGCTTGGATAAATTCTTTCTAAATAATAATCGCGTTCTGCTTCGGGGATTTGACTAGCCGGGCGCTTGTCGCCTTTTTTCAGCGGTGCCCAAACCCTGCCGTCATTGCGCAAAGACTCTGACATCAGCGTAAGTTTAGATTGGTATTCACCGTGAACAGGAATGCAGGTTGGATGAATTTGTGTGTAACAAGGATTTGCAAAAAAGGCCCCGTGTTTGTAGGCGCGCCAAGTTGCCGTCACTGCGCAAGCCATGGCGTTGGTCGATAAATAAAAAACATTCGAGTAACCGCCCGATGCCAGCACTACACAATCGGCTTCGTGCATTTCCAATTCGCCGGTATTTAAATCCCGCACAATCACGCCGCGCGCTTTTCCGTCGACGACAACAAGATCCAACATTTCGCGGCGGGTTTTTAATTCGACCGTTCCTGCATCCACTTGTCGCATCATTCCGGAATAAGCCCCCAACAAAAGTTGCTGGCCCGTTTGTCCACGAGCATAAAAAGTTCTGGAAACTTGTGCGCCACCAAAAGATCGGTTGGCCAAATATCCACCGTATTCGCGCGCCAGAGGAACGCCCTGAGAAACGGCTTGATCAATGATGCGCACCGAAGATTCTGCCAGTCGGTAAACATTGGCTTCGCGCGCACGGAAATCCCCGCCCTTAACGGTGTCGTAAAATAATCGGTAAATGGAATCGCCATCATTTTGATAATTTTTTGCCGCATTGATTCCGCCTTGTGCTGCAACCGAATGCGCGCGACGCGGGGTCTCGTGAGTGCAAAATGATTTTACATGATAACCCAATTCACCCAGCGATGCTGCGGCTGAGGCGCCGGCCAATCCCGTTCCAATAATAATGACGGAATGTTTTCGTTTGTTGGCAGGGTTGACCAATTTTAAATTAAATTTGGATTGCGTCCATTTTGTATCAATGGGTCCGCTGGGAACTTTGCTGTCTAGTGTGCTCACTGTTTAATCTCCTTCAAAAGCCGCGCGCAGATAAATTATTTAAAAAAATAAACAAAAATAGGTTGAGACATAAATCCGCCGACCACAATCACCGCATAGGCCAAAGCAAATTTCTTAATCAGGGGCTGATACGCGGGGTGCAAAAGTCCAAAGGATTGAAACACTGAACTTGCACCGTGGCGCAAATGAAAAAGCAAAAAAATCAAGGCCACGAAATACCAGGCCAGCAATCCGGGTTCGTGAAATTCTTCGACAATCAGGCGAAATAAATCGCGCATTTCGACTCCATCGATTGTCGTTCGGTAGTTTGCGCCGTATTTAAAAGTAATCAGATGCGAAACGATAAAAAACAAAATCAGTGTCCCGTGGATCGCCATTGTTTTTGCATACCAATTGGTGTCTTTTTCCCCGCCGCTGGGTTTCACTTTGTAAGCAATGGGACGGGCGCGGCGATTTTCCATGGTCAGCCTAATTGCCAAATAAATATGGCTAAGCAATGCCAAAATCAAAACCGTTTCTGCGATATAAATTATATTTCCGCTGGTCAGTGCATGACCATACGAGTTGTAAGCATCGGCGCTGACAAATATTAAAAGATTTCCCGCCATGTGGGCCGCCACAAATCCCATCCAAACAAGCCCCGTTAAGCCCATTAAATATTTTTTGCCGATGGTCGAGCATAAAAAGTGAATGGCTCGCGCTTTGGTCACGTTAACTCCTTCGAACATTTGGTTTTCTTTTCCACTTTGTCCGAGAACACCGCAATTGTCCAAACAAGGTCTGGGCTTTTGCTTTACGTCAGCGGATTTGCTAGGCTTATTTTTTGTCAGTTCATCGAAAGGATTTCTACGTGAGTGTTTTTGTCTGCATCAAACAAGTTCCCGATACGGAAACGAAAATTAAATTGAATGCTGGTTCTTCGGGCATTGAAACCAACGGCATCAAATGGGTCATGAATCCTTACGACGAATTCGCCGTCGAAGAAGCCATCAAATTCCGCGACACTCATCCCGGCACACAAATTATTGCCATCACCGTTGGACCAAAGGCCAGGGCCGGTGAAGTTTTACGAACCGCCTTGGCTATGGGAGCCGACGAGGGCGTTCTGGTGGATGCACCGGAAAATTTAGATCCTGCACAGACCGCAAAAATTTTGGCTGCCGCGATCGCTCAAGAAGGCGCTGCCGAATTAATTCTGTGTGGAAAAATGGCCATCGATGATCAAGCCAATTCCGTTCCGCAAATGTTGGCAGAAAATTTAAAACTTCCCCACACTTCTGTTATTTCCAAATTTTCTGAATCCGGAGGCGTTGCCGAAGTTGAACGCGATACCGAGGCAGGCGCCAAAGAAGTCGTCGCCGTCACTTTGCCTGCGGTTTTTGCTGCCAATAAAGGATTAAATACCCCGCGCTATGCAAGCTTACCAGGAATTATGAAAGCCAAGAAAAAAGTTTTAAAAGAACTTTCTGCTGCAACACTTTGCCCAGATTTAACCGCGGCCGTAACGCTTTCCAAATATTCTTTGCCCGCTGAAAAACCTGCAGCACAAATTATTCCTGGAGATCCCGCGGCCCAAGTAAAAGCATTGGTTCAAAAACTACGTGACGAAGCAAAGGTGTTATAATGTCGAAAATTTTAATTTTTGCCGAAGCCAATCCCCAAGGTCTGCGCCGTTCAAGCCTAGAGCTTTTGCATTTCGCAAGCGCTGCAGGTGCCGAGGTTTCTGTTTTAGTAACTGGTTCGCATGGGAAAGATCTGGCCGCTGATTTAGGAAAAAATGGAGCGCAAAAAGTTCTAGTCGCTGGCGACGCTCAGTTGGATATGTATCAACCCGAAGCCTATGCCGCGACCTTAGAAGCCGCCATTCAGCAAATTAAGCCCGATGTTGTTTTGGGATCTGCCTCGGCTCTTGGCAAAGATTTATTTCCGCGCGTCGCGGCCCGCCTGGATACTTCCGTAATTTCAGATGGTGTCGAAATCAAACTTGCGGGAACTCAGGTGGAAGTTAAAAAACCTTTATTTTCTGGAAAATGTTTTGCCCAAGCGCAGTTTGCCTCGGGAAAATTGCAAATGGTTTTGATGCGCGCCAATCAATTGCCCTTACTTGCAACACCAAATAGCAAAACGCCCGAAGTAACCGAGTTAAAAGTTCCACCTGTGGATTTGAAAGCAAAAATCAAAAGCTTGATTCAAGCCACAGGAAATAAAATGGACTTAACCGAAGCTAATATTATTGTTTCCGGTGGTCGCGGATTAAAAGATCCCAAGAATTTTTCTTTGCTGGAAGATTTGGCGAAGCCTTTAAATGCGACGGTTGGTGCCTCGCGCGCTGTCGTCGATGCCGGTTGGGCTTCGCACAGCATGCAGGTGGGGCAAACCGGAAAAACCGTGGCGCCGTCTTTGTATTTCGCCGTGGGAATATCGGGCGCAATTCAGCATTTGGCCGGTATGAGTGGATCCAAAGTCGTCGTTGCCATCAACAACGACCCCAATGCGCCGATTTTTCAAAAGGCCACTTACGGAATCGTCGGGGATTTGTTTCAGATTTTACCTTTACTGACCGAAGAATTTAAAACGGTCTTAAATAAGGGTTAACTTATTAAACAAAAAATTGTTTACCGCTGGATTTTTCCATTTCTAATTTTTCTGATCTATAGATCGCTGTGGTTAACTTGGCGGATTGAGCTTGTCGAGCCCGCATTGTTGACCGAGCGTCGAAAGGCTAGAAAATCTTTTTTACTTGCCCACTGGCACGGGGACGAAATGGCCCTGCTGCACCTGACTGGTTTTTATAAAATCAGCACGATTGTTTCAAGCAGTCAGGACGGGGATATTATCGATCGGGTTTTACGCTGGCTGGGCGGATTTACCGTGCGCGGATCTTCGACTCGAGGGGGAATTGGCGCTTTGAAGGGGCTTTTCACACTTTTAAAAGATGGTCGCAGCGCAAGTTTTACCGTCGATGGACCCAAGGGCCCCATTCATGTGGTGAAACCCGGGGTTTTTGAGGTCGCAGGCCGCATGAAAATCCCTATTTTTTGGGCGGGCATCGCTGTTTCAAAAAAATATATTTTCAAAAAATCTTGGAATCAGGCTTATTTGCCAATGCCTTTTGCAAAAATCAAAATTGTTTGGAACGGCCCCCTGTGGGTGGACGAAAAAGATCCCCGCGACCCGTTATTGGCCAGCGACTTGGCCGAAAAACTTCATAGTGCAAGCCAGCAAGTCTTCTTTACCGCATAAGAAATCGAGTGCTACCCTGTTCGGATGAGGTGCAGCATGAAAGTCTTTTCAATTTTAATATTAACTTTTGGATTCAGCGTTGTTCACGCCCAAAACAAAGCAGCTGGAAAAACAGATGCCGTGGTCGCAAGCGTCGGCGCGCGCAATATTACCTTAAGTGAATTCAATAAAAAATATAACGACGTTAAAAGCACTTCGATCAATCCGCCCACACGCGCAATCTTTTTAGAAGATTTAGTTCGCTTTGAAGTTGGCGTTCAAGAAGCCGAAAAAAAGAAAATAGAACAAGATCCTATTGTCAAAGAACGCATTCGCCAAGAAATTTACAAAGGCCTTATTGAAAAAGAACTGGGACCTGAGGTTCAAAAAATCCAAGTGTCTGATTCAGAAATGGAATCCTGGTATAAAAATTATCCCGAAATTCGCATCAGCCATATTTTAACTGAGTTTAAAATTGGCGCGACACCCGAGCAAATCGCCGATGCAAAAAAACGCGCCCAAGAAATTCTGGCGGAAGTAAAAAAATCCAATCGCCCTTTTGAAGAATTGGCCAAACTTTATTCCGATGATACTTTGACCAACAAATCAGGTGGCGACATTGGCTGGCAGTCCAAAGTAACGATTGTGCCTTCGATTTATGATCCCGCACTGCAATTAAAAGTGGGCGAATACAAGGGCTTGGTTGAATCTCCGTTTGGATTTCATATTATTAAACTGACTGGCAAGAAGGCCTTCAAAGACGCCAATAAAAAACAAATTCGCACCGCGCTTTTTGACGAGAAAAGAAAAAAATCTTTTGATAATTATTTCAATGGACTAAAAAAACGCTACACGATTAAAACCAATCCTGCGGCCCTGAATCAGTAAACGATGAAAGTTTCACGCGCTTTCAGTTTTCTTTGCTTTTCCATTTTGCTTGGTTGCACTCGGCAGGTTTCGTCCCAGCAGGTTGTGCTGCAGGTCAATGACGAAAAACTTACGGTGAAAGAATTTGCAGAAGACGTTGCGCGCAGATTGAAAGACTTGGATTCTTTGGCGGCCAAAGATCCACAAATTTTACAAAATGCTCAAGAAGAAATTTTAAAAAAATGGACCGTGCGCTTTTTACTGAAGGATTGGGCCAAAGCACAGAAAATCGAAATCACGGATAAAGCTTTGGACAAAGAAGCGCAGCTTCAGCGAGCCCAGTTTCCCGACGACGCCAGTTTTCGCGGCTCACTTGCGCAAGAAAATTTATCGCTGACGGAATGGCGTGAAAATCTTCGCACTAGCCTTTTAGAAAAAGCTGTTTTTCAAAAATTGGGTGATGCCGCTGCTGCTCCGTCTGAACAAGAAATCAAAGTCTATTTCGAGGAAAACAAAACCCGTTACGCAAAAAAAGAACGAATTTTCCTGCGTCAAATTGTTGTCGCCGATGAAGCACAGGCAGAGCTTTTAAAAGAAGAACTAAAGAAAAAACCCATGGCTGATTTGGCAAAAAAATATTCCATCACCCCAGAATCCGCGACGGGCGGACTGGTCGGTTGGATCGAAAAAGGAACTGTGGATTTTTTTGATCCCCTGTTCAGCTTGCCACTCAACAGCAACTCGAAAATTTTTAAAAGCCCCTATGGCTACCATATTGCCAAAATTGAAAAAAAACTTCCGGCCAATGCGGGCAGTTTGGATGAGGCGCGCCCCATGATTACCAAGGAACTGAAGGCGCAAAAAGAACAGGCCTTGTTTATGAATTGGTTGGACCGCCAAATCAAAGCCAGCAAAATTTCCCGCAATAAAGACTTGATTCGCGCCCTTAAAGTCGAGACAAAGTAATGATGAAGCACTCGGTTCTATTTGCATTTTGTTCGTTGATTTCTTTGACCGGTTTTGGCAAAGAAGTTTTAGATCGACTGCTGGGCAGCGTGAATGGCGAAGCTATTTTAGAATCCGACGTGCGCAGATTGAAAGAAAAATTGCGCGACCCCAATCAGATTGATTCTGTTTTGTTGTCGACCGATGCCGATGCTTTTTACAAAGGCGATCGCAAGGCCTTGGTGGAATATTTAATCCGCGAACGGCTGATTGATTCCGACGTCAAAAGACAAAATTTAACCGCAACCCCTGATCGTATTGAAAAACAATTGCGCGACATCATCCGCGAATCACAATCCAATCGTGAAGAATTTGAAAAATATCTGCGCAAAGAAGGCCTGTCGATTGAAAAGTTCCGCGAACGACTTAAGGTTCGCATCGAACGCCAAGCCGTCATCCAAAGCGAAGTCCGAGATAAAATCCGCGTTGGGGAATCTGAAATATTGTCTGAATATCTGAAAAAGAACCCGCGCCAAACTGTGGCCGTGGATGAATACTCGGTGGCGCAGATTTATTTTAATCCTAAAAAAGGCGGCGCTACTGCTGCTTTGGACCGTGCAGAAAAGTTGCAGGACAAACTAAAAAATGGCGAAGCCTTTGACGTCTTAGCAGAAAAATACAGCGAAGATCCCAATGTTTCCCAGGGCGGGTTTTTGGGCAGTTTTAAAACGGGCGAGTTTAATCGAGAATTAGAAAAAGCTGTCATCGGTTTGGAAGTCAATCAAACAACCGCTGTTGTGCAATCCAAACAGGGTTATCATATTTTAAAGTTGCTTTCGAAAAAAGTAACGCCGGATCCTCAGTTTCAAAAGCAAAAAGAAAAAATTCGCAACGATCTTTTTGCTAAAACCTTTCAACGGCAGATCACGATCTGGCTGCAAACCAAACGGGACGAAGCCTCTATTCAAATGAACGAGATTTAAATGGCGAAAAAGATTTTGCTGCTGACCGGAAGTGTCGATGGCATTGGTCTTGAGGTCGCATGCAAAGCTTTGTTAAAAGTAAAAATTCCCGGCGATACACAAATCGCTTTGTATTTCCAAAACGCGCGCAGCGCTGAAAAATACATAAAAAAAATATCCGCAAAGAAACAAATTCTTCTTATTCCTCGCGCCGACGATCCTGTTGATTGGCTGATCGAAGCAACTCAACTTTGTCTTAAAAATAAAAATTTTGCCATGGTTAATGGTCCTTTAAATAAGACAGATTTTAAAAAAAAGAATTTGGCTTTTGTGGGACACACAGATTATTTCTCGCAACTTTTAAATATTCCATTGCGAATGGCTTTTTTGGGTACAAAATTTCAGGTGGTTTTGCATTCGGATCATTTGCCCATGAATCAAGTCGCAGAAAATTTTACTCAACAAAAAATTCAGGAAACTTTGCAGCTTGCGCACCTAGCGAAAAGACATTTGCCAGCCAAACTTAAAAAATTACCGCTGGCCTGGTTGGGTTTAAATCCCCACGCTGGCGAGCAGACGATGATTGGTAACGAAGAAGCTGCTGTCAGCGACGCTATTTTAGCGTGGGCCAAAAAGAAAAAAGTGAATCTGCAGGGCCCCTTAGTTCCTGATGCCGCTTTTTTACCAAAAAACTGGAATAAGTTTAGTTTTTTCGTTTGTGCCTACCATGACCAAGGCTTGATTCCGTTTAAAGCCTTGCATGGACAAAAGGAAGGGGCGCATTGGACACTGGGTTTGCCTTTTGTGCGCACCAGTGTTGACCATGGAACTGCTGCGGATTTGTTTGGAAAAAATAAGGCCGACTGTGGCTCGATGAAAAGTGCACTGATGTGGTGCTTTCAACTAATGAGGTAGGAAATGTTTAAACCAGTTATTTTTCGAGAATATGATTTGCGTGGTGTTTACAAAGAAGACTTTGACGAAGATTTCGCGCGCAGACTTGGCGAAGCTTTTACGGTTTTTATCCGCCGAAGAAATAAAAAACCCAATTTAACTATTTGCATTGGCTATGATGCCAGAATTTCCAGTCCGTCTTTGGCCAAGGCTTTGACCGAAGGTTTTGTTAATTCCGGCGTTAAGGTTATTAATCTTGGATTGGTGACGACACCGCTGTGCTATTTTTCTACTTTTAATCTTGATGGCGTGGACGGTGCCATTCAAGTAACTGGCAGTCACAATCCTCCGTCACACAATGGTTTCAAAATTTCTTCTGGAAAAAGCACCATTTTTGGCAAAGATATTTTGGAATTAAAAGACATTGTCGAAAGCAGCGAAAAGATCGCGGGCCAGGGCAGTGAAGAATTTTTCGATTTAAAACCTATGTATTTCGCAAAAGCCAAAAAAGAATTCTCTGGATTAAAACCAATCAAATTTGTTTTGGATTGTGGCAACGGGGCGGGCGGTGCCGTCGCGCGTGGGCTAATGACTGCCGCTGGTCTTAATCCAACCATTTTATTTGAACAACCCGATGGAACTTTTCCCAATCACCATCCCGATCCCACCGTCGAAAAAAATTTAGTAGATTTAAAAAACCAAGTTTTGAAAGAAGGCGCTGTTTGCGGAATTGGTTTTGATGGCGATGCCGATCGCATTGGCGTCGTGGATCATACGGGACGGATGGTTTTCGGTGACGAACTCATGACGGTTTTTGCTCGCAGCATTCTGAAAAAAAATCCCGGCGCGGCTATTGTCGGCGATGTGAAATGTTCAGACAGACTTTATGACGACATTCGAAAAAATGGCGGGCGGGCCATTATGTGGAAAACCGGCCACAGTTTGGTGAAAGAAAAAATTAAAATTGAAAAAGCCCCTTTTGGCGGTGAAATGAGTGGCCATATATTTTTCGCTGACCGTAATGATGGATATGACGATGCGGTTTATGCTGCGCTTCGTCTTGTAGAAATTCTTTCCGAAACAGGGAAAACTATTCCTGAACTTTTGTCGGGAATCCCCGCGGCTTTTTCAACACCGGAAATTCGCATCGACACGACGGAAGAAAAAAAACTGTTGGCTGTTGAAAAAATGCGCACTGTTTTTACCGAGGGGTCTAGTGAATTCAAAGTAAACTTGCTGGACGGAATCCGCATCAGCTTTGCAGATGGCTGGGCTTTGTGCCGAAGTTCTAACACTCAGCCTGTCGTGGTTTTCCGATTCGAGTCCACGACAGAAGCGGGCTTAAATAAAATTCGTGATCGCGTTTTTTCCGTCGTTGAAGACATTCTTGGAAAAGATTCTTTGCACAGCGAATCTTTCCACTAGGCAAAAGTCGAGCGAATTCTATAAGAAATTGTTTACCCTTGCATGATTTAACCTCATACTTTTAATAACATCCTGCAAGGAGAACACCAGATGAGATTACTGTCTTTTATTTCACTTATAACCATGGCGACTATTTTAAGTTCCCAATCTGCAAGTGCAGAAACGGCCGAACTTTATTGCACCATTCGGGACGCTAGTGCTTCTTTGAACTGCCAATGGCTGGGCAAAGAAAGGCGCGTGATGACGCCTGAAGAGATTCCGGCCTTTGTTGATCAAGCCCAGATTGCGGCTTACTTGACTGTAAAAAGTCGCAAAGGTTTGGACAGAACCTTCTTGGTGGACTCAAAAGCTCCACAACTTAGAAGGCTGGATGATTTAAAACGAAGCGCTTCCATTTCGGAAATTAACAAAGCAAAAAATGATTTGTTTTCTGAAATCGAAAGGAAAATCGTTAAGCTTTCTGATCAAATGGACGGTCTGGCAGCATCGGCAGAACTAGTTCAGTATGATAGCTCGCTGATCGTCGAAAAAAATCGTCGGGAAAGATTGGTTTTTGCAACGACTCCTGCGATGGCTAGTCCTGAGGATTTCAGACCAGGAAAAATGACAAAATCCATTCACAGAATTGAAGCTTCTTACATTCCTTCTAATGCGTTGAGCTCTAGATTTAGTTACGGCGGAAGTTCGCTTTCAACAACTGTGACTGGCGGAAGTTTTGCATTCAAAAATACATCTATGACCGATTATGGTTTTAACTATATTTATATGCCGGATTCTAATTTTGAGTTTCGCGCAGAATACTTACATACGACTGCCTCTATTGACGGTGCGGGTTCGTTGACAAGTTTCGGCGGTAACACAAGCAGGACAAATGCAACTTCTGTGAACATGGATACGTTAAATACGTATTACAATCATTGGATTCCCAGCAATAGTCGTTGGGCTGATAAATGGGGTTTCGGGTTGAACTTAAATTATGACCTCTATCCTACTGCTTTAGTCACTAGCCCAACTGCTGCAAAAATCGAATTAAATATGTCCTCGGCCAATGACTATACTGTCGGGGCTAACTACCACTATTATAAGTATTTGGGATTAAAGACTTCTATGCGTTTTGTGTTTGCTTATAATTTTGGACTTGGTGCCGGTTCCGGTGACCTTAAGTCAAAATATAATAATAACTATATTGCAGAATTGTCGTTTCCGATCGATTTTAATGCGTATCATTCTATTCGTTTGGGTTTAAATTATATCCAAAGGAATTTATCGGTTGTGCAATATTCAACCTCTGGCACAAAATTTTCTTGGGAAACCACTACGAATTCTCAGGGCTTATTTGTAAATTACGGGTATAACTTTTAGGACTAACTGTCTCTAATTAGAAATAAAAAAAGCGGCTTATGGCCGCTTTTTTTATGCTTAAACTTTAACTGCTTTTATTTTCAAGATTTATTTAAAATGCCCACATTCTTTTTTGATATACAGTGGCGAACCGGACGTGTTCATAACTTTGATATATTCGGCATTGGCTTCCACGGCAACAAGCTCTCGACCACTTGTTACTGTAGCAACACCTTCTGATGCTGGTGATCGTGCTTTTTTAAGATCGCAATTTTGTGTTGCGATCCATGCTCGTCCGCCTTCTAGCATATCTGAAGCTTCTGCAAATGAAGCCAACTGCTTGATTTGAGAATCTCGTTTTTTAGATTTGTAAGTTCCAGCCTCATCTCGTGAGAAATCTCGAACCAATTCCGATTTGGCAGTTTCTAAAACCAACTTTGATTGCATCACGTTGTATTCGCTCGCCTTTTGATCGTCGATTGCCTGTGTGCGCGAATTTTGCATCATGGCTGTATAGGCTTTGTATTTTTCAACTTCTGCATCTAAACGCATTTTTTCTGCTTCTGCCATTGCTTTAGAACGAATCGCTTGTGTGATTTGCGTTTCATACTGAGCAACGTCTTTTTTAACTTTTTTATCCATATTGGATTTTTCGTTCTGTGCGCTGGCCAATTCTTTTTTTGCCATTGCTACGTCGTTCAAAGCACTGTTGTAATTGCGTTTAGCATCGTTGAGTTCTTTTTCCATTCTTGGGATTTCTGCACGCGTTTCCGCAACTTGTTCTTTGATTGTCATCCACTCTGTTTTAGTTCTGATTTCTTCTGACTCGAATGCTGCACGACTTGCATCTGCTTTGGCAATTTCGGTTTCTAATACCGCTATTTGACCACGCATTCTTTGTTCTTCAATCTGGTTTTTGCTAATAGCAATGGCTGATTTTTCTTTAGCTCCTTTTAAACTTACCAATGATGTTTCTAGTTGGTTTTTGGTATCTTCTAATTGCTTCTGCGTTTGATCAAACATGACCGTGCTGTTGGTTGTGCTCTCTTCGACTGTTTGCAAATCCACTTCTGATTTCTTTTGTCGTTTTGTCATCTCGTCAAGATCCACTTGCAAAGTTTTAATCTGCGCATCTGCTTCGTCTTGGCGCGCTTTGATTTTTTCTATTTGACGTTTACGCGCGCTTATTTGCACTTCAATTTCACCGCGCTTGCGTTCCTGTTCATCACGCATGCGAACTGCCTTGCGTTCAGTTTCTTCTGCTTGATGAGCTGCCATCAATTCTTGTTCATGCAGTTTTTGCAATTCTGCTTCGGGTGAGTGCACTGCCGCAGCGATTTCTTCTGAACCGGTTATAGTTACTTCTGCCCGTGTTGGTTCAGTGACTTGCTGAACTTCTTCAGTTTCTTTTGTTTTTTTCTTTTTTGCATTTGCGCTTGGTGAAAGCACCATTGTTAAGGATAACAAAAGCAAAATTTCCGCGCCTGTTTTTAATATTTTCATACTTCAAACCTTTCAGTTGTTTATTACTGTCTCTTTTTGTATCGGATTTATGAGTCCCGACTTGAGGGCGAGTTTGAAATAGGTCCAGGAAATTTCATTTTGAAACGATTTTTTTGAAAAGATTTTTATGTCGGTCTGTTACTACCAGACCATTGTCGGAATTTGAAAGGCGCTCGGCCTTTTAAAAATAAAAAAACCCAGACCACCGGCCTGGGTTTTTTCTAAAACTATGCTTAATTAGAATTAAGTTAGTTTGAAAGCTACTAAAAGCGCGTAAATAACCAAGGATTCGATGAACGCCAATCCAATAATCATCGCAATTAATATTTTCCCCTGAGCTGAAGGATTTCTAGAAATACCCTCTAATGCGGAAGCCGCAGCTTTCCCTTGTCCCAATGCTCCGCCCAGCGCGGCTACAGAAATTGCAATCGCTGCTGCGATTGTCTTCATTCCATCGCCTGTGCTTAGGCTACTTGCCGTTTCTGCAAAAGCAGGAACTGCTGCCACTAATGGCAAGAATAATCCTATTGTTTTTTTCATTTAAATCTCCTTCTGTTTAGTTTCTTCGTTGTTAACTTTGTCTTTCAAGCTCAATGTTCATGTTCGCCTGCCGTAGCAAGTGCAACATAGACCATCGATAATAATGTAAAAACAAAAGCTTGAACGAAGCAGATAAAAAGCCCCATTACGTAGAACGGGATCGGAACAAATGCTGGCGCCAAGTCCAAAAACACCGATAATACTGCGTGGTCTCCCATCAAAACGTTCGATAATCGTAGACCCAAGGAAAGTGGTCGAACGATATGAGAAATCAGTTCCATGGCAAACATAAATGGAGCCAATACAATTACAGGTCCCATAAAGTGCTTGATATAAGCTAAAATTCCATTTTCGCGAATACCTAAATAATTATAAGAAAGAAACATAAATACGCCGAAGCCTAGGGTCGTGTTCAGATTTTCTGTGGCCGGCGTCATCCCTGGAATTAAACCTATTAGATTATTCAGCAAGACGAAGAAAAAAACCGCGGCGAAAAAAGATGTATAGCGCTTTCCATTTTCACCAATCACCATTTCGGTAAGGCCCATGGTGGCTTCGGTAAAAATCTCAATTATTCCTCGAATGGAAAATTTACTTGTTGGCGTGACTGAAAACTGGCCTCCGCCGAATTGTTTTTTTGCAAGCAACGCCAACACAACCGCAAGCAGCGCTGTCAAAGACAGTGTTACCGCAGCAACAAGCGCTTCAGCCTCGTGCGGGTGAGCGTTTAAAAGATTTTCAAACTCGGGATTTATTTTTTGTATAAGAACTTCTGTCCAATTAAACGCCATCTTTTTTATTCATCGATTTCATTGCAATATACATCGCAACAAATACAAACGAGAAGACTCCTATTATAAAGGCTAAGGGTTCAAACCACAGCTGCCTGGATAAAAAAACAAGAATCCAAACAGCACTGCATATTTAGTTACAATAAGCGATAAGGTCCAAGCAACGTGTTTTTTCTGCAGCAAAAAAACATTCGGATTTATCCCTGGTTTTCGTCTTTTTGAATTTTTTGAACCCACCAAATCAAGTGAATGCACCAAGCCAATAAGGATCCCAAGCTTAAAATCGGGAAAAAAAGGTCTTTGGTTGAAAAATGGGCATCCAGCAGGGGCGCTAGATAAAAACTGACCACGATAAAACCGACTAATTCAAAGCCCAAACCAGCCAGCGCAATGAACTTCACTTGTGCGCTCCTTTTGCTCCGGGTTGGTTTTTCTGACGTTCTTTCAGTTTACGAATCCGCAGCTCGATGTATTCCGGCGTCGATCCCCCGGATTTTAAATTTTCCAGTGCAGCAATGGCTGATTTGTAATCCCCTTGTTCCTCATAACTGATCGCAAGACTTACGCCCACATTTTCTTTGGCCGCTTTGACTGGGTCTTGTTTCTGCAAATCCAAATAAACTTTGGCCGCATCGGCAAATTTTTTCTCGGCCACCAAAATATTTCCCAGTAAAATTCGCGCTGAAAATAGAGTGTCTTTTAATTCCTGTGTTTCTGAACCCTGCGGGGGCATCGAAGAAATCGCATTGCGCGCGTCGCTTTCGCTTTGTGGAAAACGTCCCAACTGAAATTCACAGCGTGCCATTTGAATTTGCACCATGGCCTTTTCCACCATGTCTTCCGTTTCTGCATAAAGTTTGGAAAGTTCTCCGACCGCTGTTTCGTAATCTTGTAAATTTTCAAAATAAATCTGTGCTTTGCGTTTTTGTGCATGATAGCGCTCGGCTGTCGATGGGGATTTCAGCAGTAGGAACTGTTCGTATTTCAGCGCTCGTTTAAAATCATGGGTTTCATACGAGGCAATAATAGTTCCGCGTCTTGCGGCCTCTAGTGCCGTTGGACTATCGGGCGCTCGTTGCATGGTTTTATCAAAATGTGTCAGCGCTTCCGAGAAATGTTTTTTTTCCATTTCCGAAAGCCCTTTTTTGTAATCTGTTTTTTCCGAAGGAGTGCAGGAACTTAAAAAAACTGCAGCGATTATTGTCGCTGCTAAGTTTTTTTTAGTGCACATCTTGTCCGGCACGGTCTTCATCTTCTACGACGGCAACCCCGGTTACGAATTCAGCTTTTTCATCCAGATTGATCAACCGCACGCCTTGAGTATTTCGACCCAAGATAGAAATGCCTTCGACCTTCATACGGATGACTTGGCCCTGATCGGTGGAAACAATTAATTCCTGACCACTGGTTACTTTTTTGCTGGCCACAACTACACCTACTTTATCCGTAGTTTTTTGTGTGATCACGCCCACGCCGCCTCGGCTTTGCAGTCGGTATTCTTCGACTTCCGAGCGTTTGCCGTAACCTTTTGATGTCACCATTAATAAAGTTTCTTTGGTTCCTGGTTCAATCACTTCCATACCAATCACGCGGTCATTTTGCGACAGCGTAATGCCTTTCACACCGCGGGCGTTTCTTCCCACTGCGCGCACATCACTTTCCACAAAACGAATCGATTGACCTTCTTTGGTAGCAATAAAGATTTGCGATTTTCCATCGGAAATTTTGGCTTCACAAACTGCATCATCCAAATCGGTGGTCAGTGCGATAATTCCTGCACTGCGCGGATGACTGAAGGCAACCAAAGGAGTTTTCTTAATCACGCCTTTAACCGTCAACATCACAACGAAGCGTTCGCCGTCAAAATTTTCTATCGGCAATATCGCGCGCACTTTTTCATTGGGCGACATTTGTAAAACGTTATTAATCGCGCGCCCTTTGGACGTGCGTGTGCCCACGGGCAACTTATGAACCTTCGACCAATACAGTTTTCCCTTATCGGTGAAAACCAACAGCATGGTCTTAGTTCCTGCCGTGAAAATTTCCGTTACATAGTCGGTTTCTTGAGTCTCCATCCCCTTGGTGCCTTTGCCGCCGCGTTTTTGCAGTCGGTATTCTTCCACGGGAATGCGTTTGATCAAGCCGGTATTCGTAACCGTCACAACCATTTTTTCATCCGCAATTAAATCTTCGTCTTCGATGTCATCCAAATCGCCGCTGATTTCGGTTCTGCGTTTATCGGCATATTTTTCGCGGATCATTTTAAGTTCCGTGGTGATGATCAAATCCACTTCTTTAGGATCCGATAAAACTTTTTTCAGCCAAACAATTTCAGCCATAACTTCTTTCAGTTCTTCTAAAATTTTATCGCGTTCGATCCCGGTCAGTCTTTGTAAGCGCATTTCCAAAATGGCTTGGGATTGTTTTTCGCTTAAGCCAAATTTTTCAATTAAGGCGATTTTCGCAGTCGCGGCTTCTTTACAAGCGCGGATGGTTGCAATCACTTCATCGATTCTGTCCAAAGCAATTTTCAAGCCTTCTAAAATATGGGCGCGGGCTTCGGCTTTTCGCAAATCAAACAAGCATCGTTTAGTTACAACTTCGCGACGGTGGTCGACGAAGGCTTCCAGCATTTGTTTTAAATTAAATGTGACTGGCTGATTTCTGCGGTCCAGCGCCAGCATGATAATCCCGAAGCTGGTTTGCATTTGGGTAAATTTATACAGGCGGTTCAAAATCACGGAGGCATTTTCGCCGCGCTTGATTTGAATCACCACACGCATGCCTTCACGCGACGATTCATCGCGGATATCGGTGATGCCTTCGATGGTTTTTTCGCGCACAAGATCTGCCATATTTTCAATAAGTTTGGCTTTGTTAACCTGGTAAGGAATTTCTGTAATAATGATTTCTTCGCGGTCTTTTACTGGAACAATTTCAGCAACTGCTTTTAAGGTGATTACGCCGCGGCCTTTTTTATAAGCCTGTAAAATTCCTTCGCGCCCGGCCAAAATCCCCGCCGTTGGAAAATCGGGGCCCTTGATGTGATGGCATAAATCATCAATGGAACAAGTTGGATTTTCGATCAAATGCATACAGCCATCGATCACTTCACCCAAATTATGCGGGGGAATATTGGTCGCCATACCAACGGCAATACCAGAACTGCCGTTGACTAAAAGATTGGGAAATTTTGCTGGCAAGACCAAAGGAATTTGCAAGCTGTCGTCATAGTTTGGACCAAACGCCACAGTTTCTTTTTCAATATCGGCCAGAATTTCTTCCGCCAATGAAGTCATGCGAATTTCTGTGTATCGCATGGCCGCAGGACTATCACCATCGATGCTGCCAAAATTTCCCTGACCATCTTCCAAAGGATAACGCAGCGAAAAGCTTTGAGCCATACGAACCATAGAATCGTAAACGGCAGTATCGCCGTGCGGATGATATTTACCGATAACATCCCCAACAATACGGGCGGATTTTTTATAAGGCTTATCGTGGTTATTGCTCATTTCATTTTGAGCAAATAAAATTCTGCGGTGAACGGGTTTCAAACCATCGCGAACATCTGGCAACGCTCGTCCAACAATAACCGACATCGAATATTGCAAATACGCTTCGCGCATTTCCTTATTGATATCTACGTTGCTGATGCCTTTTTCTGGTATTTCTTCCATTTACACGTCCAGTGCGCGCACAAGGCCCGCATTTTCTTGAATAAAGTTTCTGCGCGGCTCGACCAATTCGCCCATTAAAATACTAAAGGTTTCATCTGCCGCAATTGCGTCGTCAATGGTCACTTTTAATAAATGCCGATTTTCTTTATTTAAAGTTGTGTCCCAAAGTTGTTCAGGGTTCATTTCTACTAATCCTTTGTAACGTTGAATATAAACGCCTTTTTTCGCACTTTCGATCAGCTCGTTCGCGAAAGAAAAATAATCCGCATAAACTTTGCTTTGCTGATTGAATTTCACCTCGATCGGCAGCGGAGTAATTTGTTTCATCTGATTCCACAGCGAACGAAGTTCGATCACTTCGGGTGCTTCTTCGTTTTTTTCTGACCACCGTGTGACCGTTCGTTCAGAAAAACGCGTGGTCTTAACATCAAAAACAAAATGCTCATCCGCGCTTTGCAATTCCACAGCGTGTTCCGTTAATCCTTTATCCCGTTTGGTATCCAAATATTTTGGTAGGCCTGCCAACACCGTTTTTTGGTGGGCATCTTTGTGGAAAAGTTCTGATGCAATCGGAGCTTCCGTTAAGAAATAATACAAAACATCAGGATCGTATTTTTTCGCATTTAATTTAATTAAGTTTTGAAATTTTTGTGCCGTTAAAACTAATTTTTTAAAATCTTCGGCGCTCATTTGTTTATTTAAAAACTCGGCGCCGCTTAAACCAGATCGCAATAAATATTCAGTCAGCGCATTGTCATCTTTTAAATAAACTTCGCTGTTGCCTTTTTTCGCACGATACAAAGGTGGTTGTGCGATATAGATATAACCGCGTTCGATCACTTCCGGCATTTGGCGGAAGAAGAACGTCAGCAATAATGTTCTGATGTGCGATCCATCCACATCCGCATCCGTCATGATAATGACTTTGTGATAACGAATTTTATCGGCCTGCACATTGTCTTTGCCGATTCCTGTTCCCAAAGCCGAAATCATCATTCGGATTTCTTCGTTGGAAAGCATTTTATCAAATCGGGCTTTTTCTACGTTTAAGATTTTACCTTTTAAGGGCAATACAGCTTGAGTTTTTCGATCCCGGGCCTGCTTGGCAGATCCGCCCGCGGAATCTCCCTCGACCAGATACAATTCGCATTTTGCTGGATCGCGCTCTTGGCAATCGGCCATTTTTCCTGGCAGCGATCCACCATCAAGGGCGGTTTTCCTGCGCGTTAATTCACGGGCCTTGCGGGCTGCTTCGCGCGCTCGGGCTGCGTCCACACATTTTGCAATAATCTGTTTAGCAATCGACGGGTTGCGATCAAAAAAGTCGGCAAGTTTTTCATTCACCAATGATTCCACGATGCCTTTGACTTCGCTGTTTCCCAATTTTGTTTTGGTTTGTCCTTCGAATTGCGGTTCACGCACTTTGACAGAAACAACGGCAGCAAGCCCTTCGCGAATGTCTTCGCCTTCTAAATTTTCTTTTAAATCTTTTAAAAAACCTTTTTCTTGAGCATAAGCATTCGTCGTTCGCGTCAGTGCCGAACGCAATCCCATCAAATGCGTTCCGCCTTCGTGGGTATTGATGTTATTGCAATAAGAAAAAACCGATTCCGTATAGGAATCATTCCACTGCATGGCCAGTTCGACTTCGACTTGTTCTTTTTCCCCGTTGATGGAAATCACTTCGCTGTGCAAAGATTTTTTTGATTGGTTCATATAAGCAACGAATTCGGCCAAACCTTTTTGAAAAACAAAATCTTGTTTTTTCTGATTGCGGTCATCGGACAAAGAAATTTTTAGACCCGCATTTAAAAAAGCCAACTCGCGCAAACGATTGGCTAAATAACTAAAATCAAAAGTAAGTGTTTCATCTTTGAAAATATCTCGGTCAGGTTTGAAGGTAACCGTGGTTCCACTTTTTGTGGTCGGTTCAACTTTTTCAAGGCCCGTCATCGGCGCGCCTTTTTCAAATTTTTGTGAATACAACCAGCCATCTTTGTGAACCAAAACGGTGCAACGACTGGAAAGTGCATTCACAACCGATGCGCCCACGCCGTGCAATCCACCGGAAACTTTATAAGAACTGCCGTCGAATTTTCCACCGGCATGCAAAACCGTGAACACAACTTCCACAGCAGATTTTCCGGTTTTATGAATGCCCACAGGAATTCCGCGGCCGTCATCGGTAACGGTGATCGATTCATCCGTATTGATGGTGACAGAAATATTTTTGCAATGACCGGCTAAGGCTTCATCCACCGAGTTATCCACGATCTCGTAAACCAGGTGATGAAATCCGCGAAAGGCGGTATCACCGATATACATTCCGGGACGTTTTCTGACGGCTTCTAATCCTTCAAGAACCTGGATTGAATCTGCTGAGTAATCTTTTAATTGGCTTTTTTCGCTCACGTTTTCCTCAATTAGGGGCTCCAAACACTTGACCTTTCTTCATCTCGAACACTTTTCCACCAGAAAAATAATTCGATAAATCCGCTTCCGTCGAAGTCAAAAAAGTCTGCGATTGAAATTCCTGAAGTAACTGAATCAGTTTCAATCTTTTTTTCTCATCGATCTCGGACAATATGTCGTCGAGCATGAGAAACGGATCACTTTTATGGACCTTTTGATGATACCTTATTTGCGCGATTTTGAAAGCCAATATGATGGCCCGCTGCTGACCTTGCGAGCAAAAAAACCGGCTGTCGTGGCCATTCCATAGGAAAGAAATTTCATGCTTATGCGTTCCCACCAAACTCGTGCCAGAAGCAAGTTCCGCGGAAGCCAATTCTGTCCTGCGTTTCCTTAAAATTTGTAGAATTTCGTCTTCACTTTTCCCCAAGGCTGAAGTTTTCGAAATCAGATATTCAACCCGCAGATCGATGGCCTCATCGCTAATATAATGCAAAGCAGAATTAAGGTAAGGAAGGACTTCCTGGCAGGTTTTCAGCCGCAAAGCTGCCCATTTAGCGCTCAGGGGTAAAAAAATCTGGTCCATGCCTTCCAGTAATTCCAAGGTTTCTTTTTCGGTAGATTTTTCTTCTTTAAAATTTTTTAAAATCCGGTTTCGTTGTTTATGAGAATGTTTTAATTCGGAATAAATCTCGGTCGCTTGTGTTTCAATCTGCAAAATCACTTCATCGATCAGCAGCCGGCGCTGTTCATCGGATTCTTTGATCGAAGCCAATGAATCAGGACTAAACAGCACAATGGGAAAACGCTGGCGCAAAAGAATTTTGGAAATTTTTTTTTCATTCAGGAAATGCTGTTTTTCATCTTCTTGGATACGAAATGAAATCTGTAAATCCAATTCCTTTTGCATCACTAAGACTTTTGTATGTGCATAAGTCTGTTCATATCTTAGAAGTGTTTCGTTATCACCTTGGCGAAAAGCACTTCCAGTCAAAGAAATATAAAGCGCTTCCAGTAAATTAGTTTTACCTTGGCCATTTTGCCCAAGAATTAAATTTAACTTGGGGGAAAATTCGATTTGAATTTCCTGCAAATTTTTAAAATTTATGATTTGTGCTTGTTCGACAATCAAAAATCAAATTCGCATCGGCATAACGACACAGGTGTATTGCTGATCTTCGAAAGGCTTCATAAGTCCTGGGGAAATATGATCTTTGAATTCAAATTGCACCTTGGTCTGGTTAATGTTGGCTAAAATATCTTGGATATAGCGCGCGTTAAAACCAATTTTCAAATCTGCGCCGCCGTAATCAATTTCAATTTCATCTTTGGCATCGCCTAAATCCGGGTTGCTGGATGAAATTTCCATTTTTCCATTGGTCAGCGAAAATAAAACAGCTTTGGATTTTTCTTGGGCCATCATGGAAACTTTTTTAAGGCTGGCAAGAAATAATTCGCGGTCCACTGAAAATTTCTGATCCAACTGTTGTGGAATAAACAGTTGATAATTCGGATACTTTCCTTCGATCAAGCGAATCATTAAGTTTAAATAACCAGAACGCAGAATGAATTGCGATCCTTCCACAGCTATTTCCACATTGCCTTCAGTATTTTCTAAAATCTTTTTGATTTCGAAAAGTCCTTTTCTGGGAATGATCACGCCTTGATGCAAGCTAATGGTTTTTTTCTGAATTTCCTTGGTGATTAAACTTAATCGATGTCCATCGGTTGCCACCATTCGCAAACCAACCTTTGGAATCATTTCGAAATACACACCATTTAAGTGGTAGCGGGTTTCATCATTGGAAACGCTGAAAATGGTTTTATCGATCATCTCTTTTAGAATATTTGCTTCGACGGATAAAAAAGATTCGGATAAGGATGTGGGAAAGATTGGGTATTCTTCGGCATTTACTCCGACCAAGTGACCTCGGTACTTACCTTGTTCAATGTTTAACCAATTGTTTTCTTTTTTAACCAACCGCAATTTTCCATCAGCAAGCTCTTTGGTAATTTCAAAAAGCTTTTTTGCACTGACAGCAATTTTACCTTCTTGTGAAATTTTTGCGCTGACTTCATCGGTCAGACTTACTTCTAGATCTGTTGCAAAAACTTTTAACTGATCCCCGCTGGCTTCTAATAAAACATTCACCAGGATTGGCATGGTGTTTCTTTTTTCAACGATGTTCTGGGTTTTTCCGATCAAAGACAGAAGATCTTTTTTCTCAATTTCTAGTTTCATTTATCAATCCTTGCATTCATGTTTTTGTGACCTAATTTCCTTAATTCCTAATCTCTTCTTCTATATTAATATATATAGTAGTCGTAGTAGTGGCGTGGAAAACCCTATCAAACCGCCTAAGTAGCTGTAAACACTCCTTATACCATGTGGATAAGTCCTGCCGGTGAACTGCCGCTAAACCCCAAAAAAATGGGGAAAAAACTTACCCACACCGAAATCCACATATGAATCCCCATACTTATCCACAATCCACATTCACACCCCTGTGATATTGTGGATTTGGGTCTCTAACTCATCGATATGTTTAAAGATTTCTTGATCTGTGGACTGTAGATGGCGGACTCGCGTTAGCGCGTTCATCACCGTTGTGTGATCTTTTCCACCAAAGGCTTTTCCGATATCCACAAAGGATTTATCCAAATATTTCTTCATCAAATACATACAAACCTGACGCGGAACAACAATGGGTTTTGCTCGCGAAGTGGATTTTAAGTCGGTCAATTTGATCGCAAATTGATCCGCCACCAATCGTTGGATTTCATCCATCGTCAATGGGGTCTGGGTTTCGTGGTGGCTTAAAATCTTTTTCACCAATTCAAGTTCAATGTGCAAACCCTGCAATTCCGAAAACATTTTGATGCGTTTTAAATTGCCTTCCAGTTCCCGAACCGACCTTTTTGAAATGCGCGCAATATAATGGACGACTTCTTCGGGCAGGCGAATTGAAAACTGCTCGGCCTTATAACGTAAAATCGCGATACGCGTTTCTAAATCAGGCATAACGATATCGGCAATCAGCCCGCGTTCAAGGCGGGTGCGGTTGCGATCTTCTAGATTAATAATGTCTTTGGGCATGCGATCGCTGGCCAAAATAATCTGTTTTCTGCGGTCTAAAAAGGTATTTAAGGTGTGGAAAAACTCTTCGCGAGTGGATTCCCCCTTACCCAGCAATTGAATATCATCCACCATTAAAACGTCGTAACTTTCGCGGAACTTCTGTTGAAATTCGGCCATCGTTCGGTGGCGTGTGGACTGAATGTATTCATTCATAAATCGTTCGGCTGAAATATACAAAATTCTTAGGTGTGGAAAATGTTCGCGGATATGATTTCCAGCCGCATGCAAAAGATGGCTTTTCCCCATTCCTGCAGGTCCGTAAATCAGCAGGGGATTGTAATCATCTCCGCCTGGATTTCCAGCCACGTTGAAACATGCCGCATGAGCAAATTCCGAGTTTTTTCCCACGACAAATGTGGAAAAGGTCCACTCGCTTTTTAATTGATCTCCGCCGCGGGCTTCTTTTGGGGCAGGTTGAACGGGCAATTCCTGGTGATTCATGGCCTCGTGCAGGGCATGAGGATTTTCCGGGGATAAAGGCGCTTTATGGCCCGTGACAACAAACTCGATTTCAAAGGGGTCTGAGCAGCTTTCCGAGATTTCTTGCGAGATCTTTTCACTGAGGTTTTGCACCACCCAATATTGATGAAGAGCGTTGGGGACACCTAAGGTAAATTTAACACGGCCATTTTCCGAATGAGACTGCACATACTCAATCGGGTCCAACCAGGTTGCCAACAGCTTATTGCTTTCGTTCCGGCTTTTCATTTTAGATTTGATCGAGTTCCAAAAACTCGAAGATATTTCCATTTAAAGATCTTTGACTGTTGCTGCACTAGTTTTCAAGGATTGACCCAACTGCTGCCGTATGATTTTATCTGCCTCTTGGCCGGACATAATGTTGATACAGCAGGTCAGATTGCTGAAGGAGAATAAATGAGTAAACGAACTTTTCAACCATCGCGGAAAAAACGAGCAACAACCCATGGGTTTCGTGCGCGCATGGCTACTAAAAACGGGCGCAAAATAATTTCTGCTCGTCGTGCAAAAGGGCGCAAGCGTCTTACAGTTGAAGTGAGTGGCAAAGTCTAAATCCTATGCTTCCTTAACCAGGCAGTCTGATTTTTTACGATTGCAAAAAGCTGGTTTGCGGTGTTTGCCCAAGCCCTGGCTGATTGCAAGTTTCATTAAAAATCCCGAGGGAAATTTTCTTTTCACCGTTTCAGTTCCAAAAAAAATGGGCTCTGCAGTGCAAAGAAATCGATTGAAACGCTGGGGCCGCGAGTGGTTCAGAAAAAACCATAAAATACATCAGTGGAAAGAGGGCTTATTACATATTCATTTCAAACCCCACAAATCCTACCAATACTTATTTTCAGAAACCGACGAGGCCTTTGAAAAACTTAACGAATGGTTGCAAAGAATTTATGGAAAAAATTCTTAAATACGCAGTGCTGACATTGGTCACGATTTACCGATCCACAGGGCATATGCATGTCGGGGGAACTTGCCGGTTTTATCCATCTTGTTCAGATTACGCTCAACAGCTTTTACGCAAAGAAAAATTTCCGCTGGCAATGAAAACAATTTTTAAACGGCTGATGAAATGTCATCCATGGGGTGGATATGAGTCCTAATTCACAAAGTCCTTTAAGCGAAAAACGCGTCATTCTTGCCATCGTCTTAAGCGTCGTATTGATTTTCTTGTGGGATCGCTATTTTGCACCAAAACCCAAGCGAAGTGTGGCACCCCCGGCCGCTCAAGTTGCGCAATCACTTCCGGCAACCAATCCAACTTCCACCACAGCCAAGTCGGATGAAAAATCGCAAGCAGTAAAATTACAGGCAGCAAAAACAATTCCAGCAAATATTTTAAATTTTGAAAATGATCAAATTCGTTTTGAAATCACCTCAAGCGGTATGGGTGTGCAAAATATTAAACTTAAAAAGTTTAAAAACCGCAGTGGCGCAGAAACTGTTCTGGGTGAAATCGAGCCTTTGTTTCAACTGAAAAAACTGTCTGACAACGAGGCCATTTCATTTGATCTTCAACAGCCTGAACCCGGTGTTTTTATCGGGACAGCAAAAATCGCCCAAAGCGTTTGGACCAGAACACTAGTCTACAATCAAACCACCAATTCTTTTGAAAATAAAATTGTGATCAGCAAGCCCAGCGCAGAAACCGGTCGGGGGTTTTACCTAACCTTGTCGGAACGAAAATTCGAAACCAAAGGCGGATCTTTTTTATTTCCATCTTATGACCACCAAGATTTCTTTGTGGAAAGTGGCGGCAAAAGTGATGTGAATAATATCAATCACGCCAAAGAAAGTTATGAAAAAAATGCGACAGCAATTTCGCTTTTCTCTTTGGGAAATCAGTATTTAACCTCGGCGCTGTATGATTTATCCGACGTAGCACCAGACGCGCGAATGGTTTTTGATAGTCAGCAAGGATTTGCGCGCGCGCAAATTATTTACAAGCCAACACAATTGCTGACAGATTTGAAGTTTCAGCAAAAGTTTTATGTCGGGCCAAAATCCTTGGAAACATTAAAAGCCGTTGATCCGCAGATGGATAAACTGATTGATTTCGGCTGGCTGTGGTGGGTTGCGCGACCCTTGCTGGCGGCACTTAAAATATTTCACGGCTGGGTGGGCAACTGGGGATTTGCAATTATTTTGCTGACACTTTTAGTTCGTTCGTTGGTTTTGCCGTTTAATCTTTTTTCCTTTAAATCCATGCGTGCCATGCAGGTGATTCAGCCGGAACTTGCGGAACTACGAAAGCGTTACAAGGACGATGCTATTACAATGAACCGCGAAGTGATGGCTTTGATGAAGCGCAATAAGGCCAATCCTGTTGGGGGCTGTTTGCCAGCACTTCTGCAGATCCCGATTTTCTTTGCGCTTTTTCGAGTGATCGGCAGCAGTGTCGAGCTGTATCAATCGCCCTTTTTAGGCTGGATTCATGACTTAAGTTTGCACGATCCCTTCTTTGTCTTGCCCTTGATGATGGGCGGAACGATGTTCTGGCAGCAGAAAATCACTCCATCGACCATGGATCCGACGCAGGCCAAGATCATGGCATTTTTACCCGTCGTTTTTTCCGGATTAATGCTGAAAGTTCCTAGTGGACTGAGCTTGTATATGGTAATTAGTTCGCTGTTTGGAATTGCCCAACAAACCTACTTTATGAAATCCAGCAAAAGGAGTTAGACATGAATTTTCTTAAAAAACTTTTCGGCGGAGGTAAACCCGCCAGCCCAGAATCCTTGGTCGAAGAAACCATTCAGGGATTATTAGAAACCACAAAATTTGAATTGGATTTCGAAATCCTAGTCGAAGAAAAAGACGATCAACGCACCATCATTGCTAATTTCCAGGGTGCCGATGAAGAGATGCTGAAAGATCGCAATGGCCAAGTTTTAGATGCCCTTCAGCTTTATTTAAAACGGGTGATGCAACATCATTTGCCCGAAGACCGCACACACCTAACTGTTGATTGCGCCGGATACCGCGACGAAAGCGAAAAAGCGCTGATTGAAAAAGCAGAAAATTTAAAACTAATGGCTTTGGAAAAAGGACGATCTGTTTATTACCGCCCATTGCCACCGCGTGAAAGAAAAATTGTGCATCAATATTTGGCTCAAGATCCTCGCATTAAAAGCAGATCCTTGGGTGATGGGCATTTCAAAAAAATTAAAATATTTCCTGTTCAAGAAAACGGGCAAGTTCCCGCAGATTCTGAATAGAAATTAAGGAACAGCGTGCCGCCATGATTGGTGATAATCAAATTATCTGCGCGCTTGCCTCTGCCCCTGGTCGAGCAGGAATTTCAGTTATCCGAATTAGTGGCCAAGGATCTTTATTGGTCGCGCGAAAAATCTGTCCGTTTTTGCCGGAACAAGTTGAATCCCATCATATTTATTTTGGCCGCATTAAATCTTCGCAAGAAAAAGAAAATGTCGACGAAGTTTTGCTAAGTTATTTTTCCGAAGGGAAATCCTATACTGGGGACGAGTCTGTGGAAATCTCGTGTCACGGAAATCCTTTGATCGTCGAAGATATTATTTCGGCGCTAATTTCAAATGGCGCAAGAATGGCAAATCCCGGCGAATTTACTTTGCGCGCCTTTTTAAATCAAAAGATCGATTTGGTTCAGGCCGAATCTGTTTTAACTTTGATCGAAAGCCGCAGTAAACAAGAAGCCAAATGGGCCCTTCGACATTTAGAGGGCGGCTTGTCCCAGCAAATTAAAAAAATTGAACATATTTTTTTATGGGCCCTGTCGCATCTAGAGGCTGAAATAGATTTTTCAGTGGAAAATTTAAAAGTTGCCGACAAGAAGCAAATTCAGGAAAAAATTTTCGAAAGCATTGAAGAATTAAAAAATTTTGAACAAGGCTTTCAACAAGGCCGAATTTTAAAACAGGGTTTTCGCATTGCCTTGGTTGGACAACCGAACAGCGGAAAATCCAGCTTATTTAATTGTCTGTTGAAAGAAGATCGCGCCATCGTTACAGAAATTCCAGGAACCACGCGTGATGTGGTGTTTGGGGAAAAAACTTTGGGCGGATTTCGAATTGAATTTTTCGATACCGCAGGAATTCGCCAAACCCAAGACATAATAGAAAAAATCGGCATAGAAAAATCCCATCAAAAAATAGCAGATGCGGATTTACTTTGGCTGATTTTAGACGGAACTGAAAAAAACTGGGAACTAGAAAATTTTTTAAGAAAAAACATCAAACCACTTTGGATTGTGGTGAACAAATCGGATCTGTGGAAAAAAACACAGTCTGAAGATCAGATGAAAAAGCGCGTGCAAGAAACTTTCCCAGACTTTTGTAATGAAATATTTTTTGTTTCAGCAGTCGACGCACAGACAGAAAAAACCCTGATGCAAAGTTTGCAGGAAAAATTCCTATCGCAAACCGGAAATTTCGATCATGCGCTGTCTAGCCTGCGCCAATTTGAAAATGTGCGGGCCGCGCGCGAATGTGCCCAGCGCGCCCATGAATTATTAACAAACCAACAAGGCGAAGAACTGATTTCCCTTGAGCTTAAGGACGCACTCAGAAATATTCACTTAGTTTTGGGAACTGTTTGGGACGACCAAATCCTGGACGAGATATTTAGTCAGTTTTGTATCGGAAAATAAATGAACGATCAGCGAAAGAAAGTTTTATGAGTTTTGCATTCGACATCATTGTTGTGGGCGGAGGACATGCGGGCGCAGAAGCTTGTTTGGCCGCCGCACGTCTGGGTGTAAAAACTTGTTTGATCAGTTCCGATATTTCCAAAGTTTCAGCGATGAGCTGCAACCCCTCGGTCGGGGGCCTGGCCAAAGGTCATATGGTTCGCGAAATCGATGTGCTGGGTGGGGAAATGGGTTTTGTCGCCGATGAAACCTGCATTCAGTTTAAAAGATTGAACTCATCCAAAGGTCCAGCCGTGCGCGGAACGCGGATGCAAAGTGACAAAGATAAATATTCCGCGCGCATGTTAGAAATTTTAAAACAGCAAAAAAATCTGACCTTGTTTCAAGGCGAAGTAAAAAAACTTTTGATCGAACAAGATTCTTGCGCGGGCGTGGTCCTGGCCGATGGTTCGGTGATGAATTCGAAAGCCGTGATCTTAACCAACGGAACTTTTTTAAATGCAGTGATGCATTTTGGTCTGACCCAACAAGCCGGCGGTCGCATCGGCGAAAAAGCTTCGGTGGGTTTATCCGACCAATTGCGCGAGCTTGGTTTTGCCGTGCACAGACTTAAGACCGGAACACCGGCAAGATTGCACAAGGACAGCATTGATTGGCAAAAATTAACCCCCGAATGGGGCGATAAAAGCTTTTATCCCTTTTCGTTGCGCTCGGGAACGAAACCAAAGCTGCCTCAGATTGCATGCTATTTATCTAGAACTACTGAAGAAACGCATAACATTATCCGAAATAACCTGCACCAATCGCCACTGTTTTCGGGAATTATCGAAGGAGTTGGACCAAGGTATTGCCCCAGCATCGAAGACAAGCTGACCCGATTTCCCGAGCGTACTTCGCACCAAACTTTTTTAGAACCCGAAGGTCTGGATACGGACTCAGTCTACCTGCAGGGGATTTCCACCAGTCTACCGCCCAAGGTCCAGGATGAATTCTTAAGGACCATCACAGGTTTGGAATCAGTGAAAATTTTGAAATATGGCTATGCCGTGGAGTATGATTTTTTTGAACCAACACAAATCTGGCATCGCCTGGAATCAAGACCGCTAAAACACCTTTTTTTAGCTGGCCAGATCAACGGAACCTCGGGCTATGAAGAAGCTGCAGCCCAGGGCTTTATTGCAGGCGTTAACGCGGCGCACAGTATTTTAGAAAAACCAGAACTGATACTAGGTCGTAATGAGGCCTATATAGGTGTTTTAATTGATGATTTGGTAACCAAGGGCACCCTTGAGCCATACCGTATGTTCACATCCAGAGCCGAGCATAGATTGGTGCTTCGAGAGGACAATACCCTGGATAGACTGGGTAAAGTCTCGCAAAATCTAGGTATTCTGTCATCAGAATCGCTGGAAAAGCTGACCGAATTGTCGGAAAAACGGGGTTTTGTCTCGGACTTTATACAGCAGACCAAGCTTTATCCCAATGAAGCAACTCAGACAGCGCTAAGGTATTTGGGGACGACGGCACTGTTAAAACCAGTCACCTTAGAGGAACTTCTTCGTCGGCCAGAGATCTCGGGCAAACACTTAGAAGCCTTTGGTCTAGAAAAAAACCTGTCGCCCGAGGTATTGGAACCCATTGAAATTCGCGTTAAATATCAGGGCTATATCGACCGACAACTACAGTTGATCGACCACGCGCAAAAGTTTGAAGAAATGCTTTTGCCTTCTGAGATTAAGTTTTCGGAAATCCGAGGACTGTCGACGGAGGAAGTTCAGAAGCTAGAACTGCGTAGACCCCGAACCCTTGGTCAGGCCTCGCGCATCAGCGGAGTCAACCCATCGGCGCTTCAGGCGATCATGATTTTTTTAAAAGTCCACCGCGAAAGGGGGAATAAAAATGAGCGACATCTTTCATTGGAGAATCCCCCAATTATTTCCTGATATTCCCGCAGAAACGCAAAAACTTTTACAGCAATACCATGCAGAACTTTTAAAATTTCAACGCACCATCAATTTAGTTTCGCAAAAGACAGCGGTCGATGCAGATTTACTGCATATTTCCGATGCGATCTGCGCAATTAGAGTAATTTTGGAAGGCGACAAGAATATTTCTAAAATTTTTGATTTCGGCAGCGGAAATGGCATTCCTGGAATGGTGTTTGCGATCCTTTGTCCAAAAACGCAAGTTACCTTACTGGATTCGGATCAAAGAAAATGTGAATTCCTAAAAACGGCCGCACATACTTTAAAATTAAAAAATGTAACGGTTATGAACGCACAGGCAAATTCCCTGCCCCCGAACTCGGTAAGCAAGGCGATCTGCCGCGGATTTGCGCCACTGACAAAAACCTTATTGCTGGCGCAGAACTTTATGAAAAAAGATGGAGTTTTCTACCATTTAAAAGGCGACAACTGGTCACTCGAGATATCCGAGATCCCCGTTCAGCTTTGCTCACACTGGGAGCCCGGATTGTTCGGAGAATACAAAATCCCCACGCTGCAACAGAAATACGCCATTCTTTCCACTAAAAAACTAACTTAAAAGGAAAAATTGTTCCACGTGGAACAATTTTAAAGAAATATGGAGCAAAAAGCGTTTTGGTGGGCGCAATTTGTTCCACGTGGAACATTCTACCGGAGATTACTCTGCTTTTTCGGCGGTTTTCGCTGGTTTTTCCGGCTCAGACTCGGGTTTTTTCACGGCTTTTCGTCTTGCCTGGCGCAAGCGTTTTTCAAGCTGGTATTGCTCGAATTCTTTCTGGTCATTGAACTCTTTGCCCGCATTGAAAGCTTTTAAATTTTCCCTGCGAACATAGCCCAACCTGTCTTCGGCGCGAATTTTCCAATATTTTTCCTGCTGTCGGTAGGATTCTAAAACATTTTGCGCATGATCGGCCCGAGCGATAAATGCTTTTTTCATTCCAATTTGCGCGGGTGCTTTTTCCGAACTGGCCATTTCTGCTTCGACAATTTTTTTGGTGTCTTCGATATTTTTTTGAGCATTTTTGGATTCGTTAACGAATTCTAAATACAAACGGTCTTTGTATTCAGGATTTGGTTCTGCGTGCTTAACGCATCCCGAACTGCAAACACTGGTTAAAAGAATAAGCATCCATTTATGGTCCACAAGGTCTTTTCGGCTATTCGATAAAAGGTCTTGAATATCCAACGAAAACTAGCAAAAATTTTAGTGTAGCCAAAGCTTGTTCAGCAAATTTTGGCCAGCAGAGGTGGATACTCGGCTGAATACTCAAACCAAAGTCGGGCAAAACCAAGCCCATAGAGGCGAACATGGCAAAAGTTATTTGCATTGCGAATCAAAAAGGCGGAGTCGGCAAGACCACGACCTCGATCAATCTATCATCGGCCCTGGCACAAAGCGGGAAAAAAGTTTTACTTGTGGACCTAGATCCACAGGGCAACGCGTCAAGCGGACTTGGGATTAAGCGTTACGATCAGGCAGATATGAACATCTATTATGTGTTGATCGGCGAAAAAACCATGACCGAAGTGATTCAAAAAACCCAGCGAGACAACTTATCTATCGTAACGGCAAACCCAGATTTAGTCGGAGCAGAAATCGAACTGGTGGATATTCCGCAGCGCGAGTTTAGACTTAAGTCTGCCTTTGCCAGCATCGTCGATCAGTTTGACTACCTTATAATAGACTGTCCCCCGTCTTTGGGCCTGTTGACCCTAAACGCGCTGACAGCGGCCGATAGTTTTTTGGTTCCGCTGCAATGTGAATACTATGCGCTGGAAGGCTTAAGCCAACTTTTAAACACGGCAGGTTTAATCAAAAAAAGTTTAAATCCAAAATTGCATATCGAAGGCATTGTTCTGACCATGTTCGATACGCGAAATAATTTAAGTCACCAGGTTGTTTCGGAAATCCGCAGTCATTTCGGGGACAAAGTGTTTCAATCCGTGATCCCTCGTAACGTTCGTTTAAGTGAAGCCCCCAGCCATGGCCAATCTATTTTGGAATACGATGGTCGATCCATCGGTGCACAAAAATATATGGAACTTGCTCAAGAGCTGGAAGTTAAGACCGCCAATGAAAAACTGGCTGAACAACAGCAGGCCGTGACTACCCAAGCGGATGCACCAGCGGATACTCAGGTGGATACTCATGCAGAAATGAAAACAAGCACGACCTCTGTCGGAGAGTTAAATGTCTGAAATAACTTCTGAAAATAATAACAAGAAGCGTGGCCTTGGGCGTGGATTGGGTTCTTTGTTGGGCGGCGTTGATGCTCAGCCCCAGGGAGAACCATCGGTGAAACCGGGTTCGACATACACCGTCAAAATTGAAAATTCTAAGACCAATGTCGTGGATACTCAGACCAAGGTCCCGGTGGATACTCAGGCCAAAGTCCAGTTGGATACTCAAAGTTTGGATACTCAGGTAGTCAAAGTTGATGAAAAACCAGGCACAGATACGAATTTAAGCCGTATTTGGCAAATAGCGATCGAAAAGATCCAGCCAGGGGAATACCAGCCCAGAAGTGCTTTTGATAAGGTCGCTTTGGAAGAATTGGCGCAGTCGATTCGCGAAAATGGAATTTTACAGCCGCTGACCCTAAGAAAAATTTCTGACAATAAATATGAAATCATCGCGGGTGAACGCCGTTGGCGCGCAGCCCAAATTGCTGGTCTGCAAGAAGTGCCAGCGATTTTCAAAGAAACCACCGACCAACAAGCTTTGCAGTTGGCCTTGATTGAAAATATTCAGCGACAAGATTTAGATCCGATCGAAGAGGCCTTGGGATATTGGCGCTTGATGGAGGAATTTAAACTGACTCAACAAGTGGTTTCGGAAAAAGTTGGGAAAGAACGCGCGACGGTTGCGAACGCATTGCGACTATTAAGTTTGCCGGGTGATTTGCAAAAAATGATTCGCGAAAATATTTTAAGCGTCGGGCATGCAAAAGTTTTGTTGGGATTGAAAACCCCGGAAGAACAAACCACTTGGGCGATCGAAGCCAGCAAACAAAAATGGCCGGTGCGAAAACTAGAGCTTGCTATTAAAAAAGGCAAAGATGCCGTCGATGAACCTGCAAAACCAGAGGGCCGCGAATCTTTGATTGCAGCCCTTGCCGATGATTTGCAGAAGCAAGTCGGAACTAAGACTAAAATCCAGTACGCCCAAGGTACTGGTTCTATTCAGCTTTTCTTTTACAGCGATGAGGAATTGAACCGTTTGGTGGATGCGATCCGCGAAGGATTTGTTTCGTGAGCTCGGATAAATCTGCCGTTAAACCATGGTCGGGATTGGTCACCGCAATCTTGGATGAAGGCTCGCGTTTCGAAGGAAAACTGACTTTCGAGGGCACAGCACAAATCGGCGGAATTTTTCGCGGCGAGATTTTTACTCCTGATACCCTGATCATCAATGAAACTGCCCAAGTCGAGGCCATGATCGAAGCCGATATGATTATCGTCAATGGCAAAGTCGAGGGAAACTTGTTTGCTCGCAGACGAGTGATCATGAACGCACCTGCGGTTTTCAAAGGCACAGTTACGACGCCCAGTTTGAAAATCGAAGAAGGCGTGGTTTTTGAAGGGGCAAGTTATATGCCCTCCTTGCAGCTAACGAAATAATTTGTTAACTCAAGAAGGCATGGCAATACTTCACCAATTGGGCGTTGGCCCCGTAGCGATTTATCAATTCATAATTTTTGTGCTGATCATTTCTTTTTTAAGCACATATTTGTTCAAACCATTTTTTGAGGCAGCCGAAAAACGCCTGCAACAAACAACGGGTGCGGTCGAATCAGGACAAGAATTAGAAAGAAAAATTTCTGATTTAGAAAAAAAATACCAAGAAGGCGTTCGTTACGTGAACGAGCAAATCCAGACAGTTTTTCAAGCTGAAAAAAAACTAGCCGAACAGCAGGCCGACCAAATTTTATCCGCAGCCCGAGCCGAAGGACAATCCCGGCTAGAGGCAAAAAAAACCGAACTAGCAAAATCAATCCAAAGCGTGCAGGCGGATATTCCCAAGCAAGCAAAAGAATTGGCAACGCTGGTGATTCACAAACTTCTCAGTAAATAATTAAGGGGATAAGATGGAACACGCACATGGAATTCCTTGGCACACAATTGGCTGGCAGGTCTTTAATCTAGGTTTGCTGTTGGGCGCTTTGATTTTTTTTCTGCGCAAAGCAGTACCCGCCTTTTTTAAAAATCGCCAAGATCAATTTGAAATTCTATTTTTACAAAGTTCGAAATTAAAAGACTTGGCCGAAGCCAAACTGCGCGACTACGAAGAAAAGATTACTGCTTTGGATCGCGGTCGTGCCGAAACTTTGACACGCGCGCAAGCCGATGCAGTGGATTTAAGAAAAAAAATTGTCGCAGATGCCGAAGAATCGGCAAAGCGGATTCAGACCGAAGCGGCGACTCAGATCAATAGTGAACTTGTTCGCGCGCAGGCAGCGATAAGAAATAATTTGGTCGACCAAATGCAAAAAATTGCCCGCGATATTTTGGAAAAAGATACGGCTCAGCAGGATCACACGCGTTTGCAAGAAAACTTTTTTAATCAGATCCAAGCTCAACAAAGCAAAGAAGCACAACTATGAAAACCAATTCAGCAGCACAGCAGTATGCAAAAGCTTTGTTTTCTTTGGTCGAGCCCCTTGGCAAAGCCGCAGAAACACAAAAACAATTGGACGTGATTTGTTCTGCGATATCTCAAGATGCAGAAGTCGCCGCGATGTTCAGCAATCCGACCGTTCCATCGGCACAGAAATCCAAATGGTTGGAAGTTTTTTTTCAAAGTTCTTTGGTGCCCGAACTTAAACAAGTTTTTGTTTTGTTGGCAGCCAAAAACCGATGGTCCTTAATGGTGGATTTAGCCGAAGCTTTTCAGCACAGCTATGATCACAGTTTAGGAATCACCCGCGGGGTGGTTCGCTCGGCGCGCGCTTTAAGTGATTCTGCTTTGGCGGAATTGCAGGCGAAATTATCGACACATTTAAATAAAAAAGTATTTTTAAAAAATATCATTGAGGCAAGTTTATTGGGTGGAATCGTGGCACAAGTCGGGGGATGGACCTTTGATGACAGTCTGGGAAATCATTTAAGAATTATGTCGGAAAATTTAAAAGCTTAATTTAAGAAACTTATAAGTAAGGGAGATCCTAAATGGAAAATTCGATGATGCGCGCAGATGAAATTGCTCGAGTCTTAAAAGAGCAAATCAGTCAGTATAATAAAAATATTGATGTCAGCGAAACCGGCAGTGTGTTGGCGGTGGGTGACGGCGTGGCCAGAGTTTATGGTTTAGAAAATGTTATGGCCGGAGAATTAGTTGAATTCCCCAATAAAATTTTCGGAATGGTTTTAAACTTAGAAGCTGCCTTTGTCGGCGTGGTGATCTTCGGTGAAGATCGCGCGATCAAAGAAGGTGACTGGGTTAAGCGCACAAAGAAAGTTGTGGAAACTCCTGTGGGCGAAGCACTGTTGGGCCGAGTGGTCGATGCACTGGGTGTTCCCATCGATGGCCGCGGACCAATTAACACAACTCATTTCAGACCTGTAGAAACCAAAGCGCCGGGGATTGTTTATCGACAGCCGGTTTCAGAACCGATGCAAACGGGAATCAAAGCAATCGATTCGCTGATTCCCATTGGCCGAGGTCAGCGGGAATTAATTATCGGAGACCGCCAGACTGGAAAAACCGCGGTTGCGATCGATACAATTATTAATCAAAAAGGTCAGAACGTTCAGTGTTTCTATGTGGCGATTGGACAAAAACAATCCACGATTGCAACGGTGGTTGAAAAACTTCGCGAAGCAGGCGCCATGGAATACACAACGATTGTTTCTGCCTGCGCATCGGATCCTGCTCCGTTGCAATTCTTGGCAGCGTATACTGGAACAGCGATGGCGGAATATTTCCGCGATTCTGGCCGACATGCACTGATTGTTTATGATGATTTAACTAAACAAGCTCAGGCCTATCGACAATTGTCTTTATTACTGCGACGTCCCCCGGGCCGAGAAGCTTATCCCGGCGACGTTTTTTATTTACACAGCCGTTTGTTAGAACGTGCAGCGAAAATGAGTGACGACAAGGGCGGCGGTTCTTTGACGGCGTTGCCAATTATTGAAACTCAGGCCGGTGATATTTCTGCTTACATCCCAACAAACGTGATTTCGATTACTGATGGACAGATTTTCTTGGTGTCGGATTTATTTTACAAAGGGATTCGCCCGGCGGTTGACGTGGGTAAGTCGGTTTCTCGAGTGGGTGGCGCGGCACAGATCAAGGCGATGAAACAAGTTGCGGGATCTATTAAATTAGAACTTGCGCAGTTCCGCGCGCTGGAAGCGTTTGCGGCCTTTGCTTCGGATTTGGATAAGGCATCACAACAACAATTAAGTCGCGGTCGTCGCTTGGTGGAATTATTAAAACAAGAACAATACCGACCACTTTCAGTGGGCGAACAGATCGTGGGAATTTTTGCAGCGATGAATGGTTATGTCGATGCAATTCCCGAAACGGATGTGCGCCGATATGAAAAAGAAGTTTTGGAATTCATTCACCAAAAACACGGCGCCATTTTAAAAACCATCGCCGAGAAAAAAACTTTGTCTGACGAATTGAAAAAAACTTTGGTGGGCGCCCTGGATGAATTTAAAGCCATCTTTCAAGCGACCAAAGGAAAGTAAACTGTGGCCAGTTTAAAAGAAATTCGCGCCAGAATTGAATCGACCAAAAATACGCAGCAGATCACGCGCGCGATGAAGCTTGTGTCTGCAGCAAAATTGCGTCGTGCCCAGCAGCAGGTGACGCAAATGCGGCCCTATGCGCTTAGTTTGCGTAAAGTGATCCGCGATATCTCGAGCAGCAGTCAGATTGAACATCCCTTGTTGCAAGCGTCAGGGAAAAAAGACAATCCCAGCGTGTTGCTAGTGATGCTGACTTCTGACCGCGGATTGTGCGGCGGGTTTAACAGCGCGGTTTCCAAAGAAACCGAAGTGATTTTGCGCAACCGCAAGGCCAATCAAAAAATCGATTTTATTACCATTGGTAAACGCGGCGCAGACTATATTGCGCGCAAAGGCTTTGAGCCATTGGAAAGCATCACGAAATTAGACAAAGACGTAAGCTATGTTTTGGCAGAAAAAGTGGCCGAACAACTTTTGGTTTATTTTTTAGATGGTTACTATGATGAAATTCGCTTGGTTTATAACGAGTTCTTATCGGCGATTTCTCAACGAGTGGTTTCGGAAAAACTTTTACCAATTGATTTGTCTTTGGACGCCGAGGAATCGCAGGTCAGGACAGATTTTATTTTTGAACCACAGCCAGCAGAGATGATCGATGATCTGTTAAAGAAAAATTTTGCTTTGCAGGTTTATCGCTGTATGTGCGAAAGCGTTGCGGCCGAACACGGTGCGCGAATGACGGCAATGGAAAATGCGACCAACAATGCCAAGGAATTTATTAATTCTTTGACGCTGACTTATAATAAATTGCGACAAGAAAAAATTACCCGCGAACTGATTGAAATCGTCAGCGGTGCAGAGGCTTTGAAATAATTAATAATTGAATTTGCTTCGGTAAATTCTGATAGAGGAGTTTGAAATTATGGCGAGTGGAAAAATTAAACAGGTGATGGGTCCGGTCGTGGATGTCGAGTTTGAAGGCTCGGTATTGCCACCGATCAACGGTGCGTTGCGCGCGACGAACCGATTTGTCTCTGATGAAAAAGAAAATGTGGTTTTAGAAGTGGCTCAGCATTTGGGCGACAATATTGTGCGCACCATTTCGATGGACAGCACCGAAGGTCTTGTGCGCGGAACAGCGGTTCGCGACATGGGTGCGATGATTTCTGCCCCTGTCGGACGCGGAGTTTTGGGTCGCATCATCAATGTGATCGGTGATCCCGTGGATGAAATGGGCGAAGTGAAGTGCAAAGAACGTTGGCCGATTCACAGGTCTGCTCCGAAATTTGAAGATCTAGCGACTAGTGTGGAAATGCTGATGACGGGAATTAAAGTTGTGGATTTATTAGCGCCTTATTCCAAAGGTGGAAAAATTGGTTTGTTCGGTGGAGCCGGCGTGGGCAAAACCGTTTTGATTCAAGAATTGATTCGCAATATCGCGACTGAACACGGGGGCTTTTCTGTGTTTGCAGGCGTGGGCGAACGAACTCGAGAAGGCAACGATTTGTGGCGTGAAATGAAAGAATCCGGCGTTATCGAAAAAACAGCGCTGGTATTTGGACAGATGAACGAACCACCCGGAGCCCGTGCGCGAGTGGCTTTGACAGGATTAACCGTCGCAGAATATTTCCGCGATGTTGAAAACCAAGACGTTTTATTTTTCGTAGATAATATTTTCCGATTTACTCAGGCCGGCGCGGAAGTTTCCGCCTTGTTGGGTCGCATTCCATCAGCGGTTGGTTATCAGCCAACTTTGGGAACTGAAATGGGAACTTTGCAAGAACGAATCACATCCACCAAAAAAGGTTCGATCACTTCGGTGCAAGCGGTTTACGTTCCTGCCGATGATTATACGGATCCTGCACCAGCAACAACATTTAACCATTTGGATGCGACGACGAATTTGGACCGAGATATTGCAGCAAAAGCGATTTTCCCTGCGGTTCATCCGTTAAGTTCTTCTTCCAGAATTTTGGCAGCCGATATTGTCGGCGAAGAACATTATAAATGTGCTCGCGATGTTCAGTCGTTGTTGCAAAGATACCGCGAGTTGCAAGACATCATTGCGATTTTGGGTATGGACGAATTATCGGAAGACGACAAACGCGTGGTTTCGCGCGCACGTAAAGTGGAAAGATTTTTATCCCAACCCTTTTTCGTGGCCGAGCAATTCACTGGGATTCCTGGAAAATATGTCGACATCAAAGACACCATAAAAGGTTTTCGCGAAATTCTAGATGGAAAACACGATGCACTTCCAGAACAAGCTTTCTATATGGTGGGCACAATTGAAGAAGCCGTAGAAAAAGCCCGCAAGATCATGAATTGAGGAATTTATGCAGTTGAATTTACTGACGCCGGATCGAAAAATTGTTGTTAACCAAACTGTGGATGAAGTTATCATCCCCGGTTTTCAGGGCGAGCTGGGAATTTTACCTGGCCACGTTGCTTTGATGACGACCATGAAAACGGGAATTGTTCGTTGGAAAATCAGCGGCGAAACCAATTATCATTCTGCCGTTGTCAGCTGGGGATATTGCGAAGTGAATGCGGATCAAATCCAGGTTCTGGCCGATGTTTTGGATTTGCCCGAGGAAATCAATGCGGCAGTAGCTTCTGAAAAAATTTCGGAATTAGAAAAAAAATTGGGAGAAAAAGATTTATCTCCCGCAGAAATCAAAGTCGTCAGCCGCCAACTTTACCGTTTTCGCGCGCAAAAGGATCTTGTTACTCACTAAGGGTAATGCGGTTTCGGTTAAGAGTTTTAAATTACAAATCAGAATTAATTTTAAATTTACAAGCGAGCGAAGGGCCAAGTCCGATAGGGCGCTTTCTGCAAAACGCGGGCTCCTGCCCTCCAACGACCGCCGAATACGGCGGACGCGTCCCGCTTCGTTGAGGTATTTGCGGAAAACGCCCTATCGGACTTGGCCCTTCGCTCGCTTGTAAATTTAAAATTAATTCTGATTTGTAATTTAAAACTCTTAACCGAAACCGCATTAACTCAAAGACGCGCTTGCAATTTGATTAGCCGCGCCGGTCCTTCTTACTTCTTCCTATTTTGATATTGGGCTTTGTCGTTAACGATGCGATTTACAAAGTTTTTTTCGATCAATTTGTATTCTTCTTCGATCAGTGGATAAAGTTTATTTGGTTTTTCGGCAGCAGTAGGATTTGCCAGCTGATAACTTAAAGTGTTCAGCGCATTTTGAGGAAAATAAGTTCGCGGTGCGCGGAGGGTGTCGCGTGCAACCCCCCACAATATCCAAGCAGCACCGCCGATGACGGTTCCGATTAAGACACCCTTCATCGGAGCAGCCTTGTGTTCGGCTCCGATAATGCCGCCAATAATTGCGCCGACCCCAAGATATTCTTGGCCGTGAGTGCCATTGAAATCATATTTTCCTGGCAAAGTCGGCGGAGTTTTTCGGAAGAATTCTACGATTTGCGAAAATCTTCTTTGCGACACAGAAGCAACTTTTTCATTTTTAGAATAAGCCCCATTGGAAATTTTACGATCGGCAACAAAGATATCTACGTTTTGGGATTCTTGAACTGAGAATGTTACCGTGGGTCCGTAAACAGGAAAACGACCTTCTTCCATCAGAGTCCAGAGTTCCTTAAGGCGGTCTTCCCCCCAGCATTCATCAGCAGGAAGGTTTAATTGTAAACATTCATGATCGGGCAAATCTTTTCGCAAAATCTCGTAAAGATTTTTTTGGTAAAAGGCGGAATTAAAAAAGATCGTCTTGGAAAGACTTTGATCGGCCGAAACCTGAGTCGTTGTTAAAGTTAAAAAAAGAATGGCCCCAAGCTTCGGCAAAAAATATTTTGTAATCGCAGTCCCCAATTTTTCATCCCCCCCGGTTCGAAAAAATTCTGTTAAAAAAAATTCCTAGGCAAAAACGAATAAAGGACACTGAACAGGGATGCAAGACTTTTTTCGACCTTTTGCTCGTCTAGGTCCCCGACGGATGTCTGTGTGGGCAGGTAAAAACTTCAGTTTCTCGAGCGAAAACCCGAAAAAAAGATGTGAAAACCACCCGGAATTTATTTTTCATCGCCAGCCTTTTTCTACTGTCATGGAGCGCAATATCCATGGCCGCAGAATTTCCCGAAGAAGAAACTCAGACCGTAACAATCATAGAAAAAAAGGATCCTTATAAAGATTATCTTCTTCGCCGCACGAATTGGGGTTGGGTGATCGGCTTTGAACAACAAAACTTTTTACCCAGCACTTACAGCTCGCCGATTGACGGCAGCGAATACTCAGAAGTTTATGGAAAAAAATCTGCCCTTGGCACAGGAGCAAAACTGCTTTTGAAATTTAACGGCAGCTTTGGATCAGCAATGGTGGGCCCAGATTTTTCAACTGGAAAAACTTCAAGCTCATTCAGTGGTGATGCTCGCACCCTGAACTACACTCAAATCGGAGCACGACTGCAAATCAATTTGGATAGTTTATTTTCCGAACCCTATGTCGTGCCTTACGGGGCCTATCGATTCTCACAGTTCAGCTTCAATGAATCCAGCACCAATACACCCGGAGACTATAAAACCACAGCAAGCCTCGTCACAGGACAAACGCTGGGAGTTTTGCTGCAGCTAAACTGGATTGATCCCGACACCGCCCATCTCGGCTATTGGAATTACAGTTTGGAAAATACCTATGTCGATATCTTTATAACTCGTTGGGATAAACCCGCCAGCACCACTGATCCAGATGCTTCATCTGACTTTGCTCTTGGTTTTGGGCTGACCTTAGAATTTTAAATCACAGCAGCGAAATCAAATACTGCAGTTCCTCGAAAACATTGGCCCAAGAAATTTCTTTCATCCGCACGATCAAGCGCTGATCCGGAGTTAACGTGTATTTTTTATTTTCCCGCGCGGTCAGGTGAATCACGGTTTCGGGTTTCATTTTGGTTTGCGGGGTAAATTGCAGCGAAAGATTTTTTGGTCCCGCACTTAGATCTTTCACGCCCAAATCTTTGCACTGACGGCGGATTAACATTATTCCCATTAAATTCACCACGGGTTCTGGTAATTCGCCGAACTGGTCGCGCAGCTGATCTTCGATGCGTTTTAAATCGTCTTCGCCACCGATATCGGCCAGGGCCTTGTAATAACTTAAGCGAATGCGCAAATCGGGAATATAAATATCGGGAATCAGTGCGGGAATACGCAAATTGATTTCAGGATCGATCTCGGGTTCACGTTTGGCTTCGCCTTTTGCTTCGGCCAAGGCTTCTTGCAATAAATCCATATACAATTCGTAACCGACGGAATCGATATGGCCACTTTGTTCTTCGCCCAAAATATTTCCGGTTCCGCGCAGCTCTAAATCATACTGAGCAATTTTAATTCCGCTGCCCAACGCTGTATTTTCCTGAATCACTTTCAAGCGTTCTTCAGCAAGTTTGTCCAGCTTGTGATTACGTGGCAAAATTAAATAACAATAGGCCCGCTGTTTGGATCGACCCACGCGACCGCGCAGTTGGTAAAGCTGACTAAGGCCAAAAAGTTCTGGTTTATCAATGAACATCGTATTGGCGCGCGAAACATCCATTCCGGATTCCACAATGGCAGTGCAAACCAAAATATCAATTTCGTGGTGGAAAAATTCCAACATCGTTTTTTCTAAAAGCTCTTCATCCATTTGCCCATGAGCCACACGAATCCGCGCTGTGGGAACCAGCTGGCGAATCTCGTCGCACAGCCCGTGAATCGATGCGACACGGTTGTGAATAAAATAAATTTGTCCGCCGCGGGCAATTTCAGATTCAATCGCCTTGCGAATGGTTTCCGGTTCCCAGCGGCAAATAAAAGTTCTTGTCGGCACGCGGTCGACGGGTGCGGTATTGATCAGGCTTAAATCTCGCAGTCCTGAAAAACTCATATTTAAAGTTCGCGGGATCGGCGTTGCCGATAAAGTTAATGTGTCGACATGGCTGCGCATTTTTCTGACCCGTTCTTTGTGGGTAACACCGAAGCGCTGTTCTTCATCCACCACCAAAAGTCCCAGATCTAAAAACACGACATCTTTACTAAGCAATCGGTGGGTTCCGATCAGCAATTGAACCTTGCCTTCTTTTAATTCACGCAAAGTTTTTTTCTGTTCTGCGGTTGAAACAAAGCGGTTCAAAACGCGGACCTCAAAACCCCAAGCGGCCAAACGTTTTTTGAAAGTTTCAAAGTGTTGAAAAGTTAAAATCGTGGTGGGCGCCAGCACCGCAACCTGTTTGCCATTTTTCAGCGCCACAAAAGCCGCGCGCAAAGCCACTTCAGTTTTTCCAAATCCCACATCCCCGCAAATCAAACGATCCATGGGTTTTTCGGATTCGAAATCGCGCTGCAGATCTTGAATGGCGCGCGTCTGATCTTCGGTTTCTTCATAGGCAAAGGCGGCTTCGAACTTTTCCATTTCATCGGAAACCCAAGTCATCGGTGGGCGAGTGATTAGATTTCGTTCGGCGTAAAGTTTTAATAAATCCAATGCGACATCGCGCAAATGCGCGCGAACTTTTATTTTGGTTTTTTCCCAAATATTTCCGCCCAGTTTATTTAAAATAATGGTCGACTGGGGGCCAGAATATTTATTCAACTGACCAATTCTGTAAACCGGCAAATACAAACGGTCTTTGTCTTTGTAAGACAGCTGAATAAATTCGCCGTCGACACCTTGAACCGTCATTTTCTGCAGACCCTCGTATCGGCCGATTCCGTGCAAGGCATGCACGACCAAGTCGCCGGGTTTTAAATCCCCGAAACTAAGTCTGCGTGCTTCGGATTGAAAAGCTTCTTGGGCAGTGGCTGCCTTGCGACGTTCTTTTTTTCCAAAAAATAATTCATCGGATAAAAACACCAAACGATCTTCGTCCCAACGCAAACTTTCGGGGATTCTTTGGGTTACAATTTCGATGTTATCCGAATGAAAATCGTGCTGTTCAAGCCATATGCGCAAGCGTTCGCTTTGCGTAGGCCCGCGGGCCGCAATCATAATTTGATAATCGTCGGCCAAATACGAGCGCATTTTTTCTGCTAATTTTTCTGTCCAGTTGCGGTCCGAGCGCGAAGCAAAAGATTGCGCAAGTTTTTCAAGTTCGGGCAGATGCGAAGCCTTCAAAGTAATTTTTTGTTCTGCAGATCCAGAAAAAACTTCTAATCGCGACCAATGCACGACAGCTGAACCACCGGGAAAAAAATCTGCGTCTTTAAAAACGGCAGCTTCGGGCATAAAAAGTTTTTCGGCCTGTGGGCAGATCAAAGATTCTTTGGCGGAAAGTTGTTCCAGTTTCCAAGTTTCGGAAAGTTCTTCGCTGGAACGCTCGAGCGTTTCTAAATCTAAAAAGTGCACACCCAAGGGGCCAGAAAAATATTCGATAGGACTGCTTAACTGGGAATAAAAATGCGGCAGTAAAAATTCTAATTCTGGTAAAAAAGTTTTCTGCCACAGTGATCGCAGCAGTTCTTCGCTGGCAAAATTGGGAATTTTGCGGGTTTCTAGATCCAGGCGCACCCGGCCCATCATTTCTTCGTATTCGTTTTCTAGAAACAAAGCCTCGCGTGCAGGAATAACGCGAATTTCTAAGACTTCTTCGATGGATTTTTGTGTTTGCGGCTGAAAACTGCGCAGGCTTTCAATTTGATCCCCAAAAAGCTCTATGCGAACGGGAAATTCGTGGGCAGGCGAAAAAATATCTAGAATTCCCCCGCGCATGGAAAACTGCCCGCAATCTTCCACTACGGGTGCAGATTGATAGCCCAAATTATTTAACCAACTGGCCACTTGGGTTGGAATGGTCGAACCCTTGCGCAAATGCGAGCGTAGTTTTGCAAACACCGAAAAGGGCAAAGTGTTTTGCCGAATCCCAGGAAGTGTCGCGACAAAATAATCCCCGGGTTTGGCCTGCAAGGCTGCCTCTAAAAAGCGCAATCTTTCAAAAATCAGCGGCAAATGAGGCGATAAACCCGAATAAGGGCTGACATCAAATCCTGGCAAATGAAAAACGCGGGCACGCGGGTGGAAAAACGCCAAAGCATCGGCAAAGTTTTTAGCAATTTCATTGTTTTCCACAATGATAAGTTGAGGCAAAAGATTGAACGACTCGTAATGAGTTTGCGAAAGCACCAAAGCCGCCGCCATCCCCGATGGTTCGGTGATCAGCTTAATCGGAACAGTTTTATTTTTCCAAAGCCGATCAAGTGCATGACCCAATTGCAGCGGCAAAATATTTTCTAGCATTGAAATGCTAAAGTGCCTGTTATACCGTTAATTTCAAGCGCTTTCGAACATCAGCGCGCCGTTGGGCGTGGAAGGAATTGCATATGCCTTTGGGTGGCATTTTATTTTTAGCGATTTTTATCGGGGCATTCGGAACTTTTTTAATTTACCTAGCGCGTTTTACGGGCGGGGGATTAAAAACAGGCCGTGGCGTTAAGTTTGAAACCTATGAGTGCGGTCTGCCGGCCGAAGAAAAAAACGATACCAAGGTTTCGGTAAAGTTTTATTTAACAGGAATTCTATTTATTCTTTTTGATATCGAAATTATTTTTATGTATCCATGGGCAGTCACATTTAAAGATTTTCTGCAAAATGGCACAGGTTTATATGTTTTAGGCGCCATGGGCTTTTTTCTTTTGGTATTTATATTTGGCTTATTTTGGGAAATTAAATCTAAAGCACTGGATTGGGATTAAGTAATGGGAAATGATTTTTTCGAAATCACCGTCAATGCAATTAAACTGGTCGTTATATTTTTAATGATCGTTCAGGCCGTGCCACTTTTGGTTTGGGTCGAGCGCCGCGGATCAGCCTTTATTCAAAACCGCCTAGGACCAAACCGAGTTGGACCACTGGGTTTGATTCAGCTTTTGGCTGATGCAGTAAAATTTTTGGGAAAAGAAGATGCTCCGCCAAATAAGGCCGTTAAATTATTGTATTATACAGCACCAGTGTTTGCTTTGATTCCCGGGGCGATTGCTTACTGCGCGATTCCGCTTTCGACGCCCATTAGTGTAGAGGCCTTTGATTTCTTTGGCCGGCACTTTGGGCCCTATCGTTTCGCCATGCAGGGTTATGACATCAATATCGGAATTGTTTTTATTTTGGGGATTTCTTCGCTGGCTGCCTACACAATTTTAATGGCGGGCTGGGGTTCGGGAAATAAATATGCGCTGATGGGTGCGTTGCGGGCCAGCGCGCAGATTATCAGTTACGAATTGGCTTTGGGGCTTTCCATTGTTGGCGTGATTTTGCTTTACGGAACTTTTAATTTAACGGAAATGATTGCGGCGCAATCTGGCCCGCTGGCATTTCGCTGGGGTTCGAACCAATATGTATTTTCTTTTTTACCGAATTGGGGAATCTTTTTTCAGCCAGTCGGGGCGCTGATCTTTTTTGCTGCGGCATTTGCGGAATCAAACCGTTTGCCATTTGATTTGGCCGAAGGCGAAGCAGAATTGGTTGCAGGATTTCACACCGAATACGGCGGATTTAAAATGCTGATGTTTTTTATCGGAGAATACGCCCATATGATGATTGCCTCGGGCCTTGTTGTAACGTTTTTCTTGGGCGGATATTTAATTCCAGGATTTACGGTCGATGAAATTAAAAACTGGGTGGGAACATTTATTAATAATGGAACGGCCGTCAGTGCGGTTGTTTGCGCTTTTCATTTGCTGAGTTATTTGCTGAAGCTGACTTTTTTAATGTGGGTGTTTATTTGGATTCGCTGGACCCTGCCCAGATTTCGCTATGATCAATTAATGGATTTGGGCTGGAAAACCATGCTGCCTTGGGCGCTGGGAAACACAATTATTACAGCAGGATTAATTTACTGGAGTTATCAATGACGGCAGATGCATTTTTATTTTGGTTTCTAGCGATTCTAACTTTGGGTGGTGCATTAAGTGTAATCCTAATGGCCAACCCAATTTACTCGGCGCTGTCCTTGGCGTTCACAATGATTTGTTTGGCGGGGGTTTTTGTTTCCTTGAATGCATATTTTATTGCCGGGGTTCAGGCCATTGTTTATGCCGGAGCAGTTACGGTTTTATTTGTTATGGTGTTGATGTTGTTTGATTTAAAACACGAGGGAAAGCCGTTTAGTCCCGGAGTTGCCAGCAATGCTTTAAAATTAGTTTTTCTGGGAATTTTTTCTGGATTGTTGATTGGCGTTTTGATGATTTCGCATTTCTTTGCAGAAATCGATGTGACCGACAAAGCACAATTGCCACAAGAGGGTTCGCGTGCGCTGGGTGTTGCGCTTTTCCAAAGACATTTGTTTAGTTTCGAAGCACTGGGCGTTCTATTGCTGATCGTGGCCGTCGGCACCGTTTCACTTGCCCGCAGCAAAGGAGGAACTCATGCCAAGCATTGAAGTGTTCACGCAAATTGGAATGACTCATTATTTGGTTTTAAGTGGTTTAATTTTTGTCATTGGTCTTGCCGGAGTTTTAACCAGGCGAAATGTCATCGTGATGTTGATGTCGATCGAGCTGATGCTGAATTCAGTTAATTTAGTTTTTATTTGTTTAAGTAAGTATTTGGGAAAAATCGACGGGCAAATCACGGTATTTTTTGTGATGACTATTGCTGCGGCGGAATCAGCGGTGGGGCTGGCCCTAATGGTTGCTGTTTTTAAACGTTATAAAGAAGTAAACATCAGATTTTTTGAACATCTTAAAGGATAAGAAATATGTCGGCATCGGGAATGACAGCAGTTTTAGTTTTAAGTCCGCTTGTGGGATTTCTAATCAATGGTTTGCGCTATAAAAAACATCCGGCCAATTTGGCGGGAATTATTGCCAGCGCCTGTGTGTTTCTGTCTTTTGCATCGGCCATTGCGCTATTTGCGCAGCTTTTGCAGATGCCCGAAGAATCGCGAAAGATTACAGTCGAATTTTTTAGTTGGTTGGAAGTCGACGCCCTTCGGGTTCCGATGGCTTTTGTTATTGATCCACTAAGTTCGCTGATGATTTTAATTATTTCGGGCGTGGGTTTTTTGATTCATTTGTTTTCCATCGGATATATGCATCACGACAAGGGTGCGGCAAAATACTTTTCTTATTTAAACCTATTTATATTTAATATGTTGATTTTGGTTTTGGGCGACAGTCTTTTGACCATGTTTGTGGGCTGGGAAGGCGTTGGACTTTGCAGTTATTTATTAATTGGATTTTGGTTTACCGATGAGCAAAAAGCAGCAGCAGGATTAAAAGCATTTTTGACCAATCGAATTGGCGATGCGGCTTTTTTATTGGGATTGTTTTTATTATTCAAAGCATTCGGCGCGATTTCGCTGGCAGATTTAAATGCGCTGGCCCCGAAAATTCCCGAAGCTTCTTGGATGGGCGCAGCCACGTTGGGGACTTTGCTTTTATTTATCGGTGCGACCGGAAAATCAGCGCAGATCCCTTTGTATGTTTGGTTGCCGGATGCAATGGCGGGTCCAACGCCAGTTTCCGCTCTGATCCATGCAGCAACGATGGTGACGGCCGGTGTTTATATGATTGTGCGATTGAATGGATTGTTTTCGGCAGCACCTCTGACCTTGCATGTGATTGCAGTCGTTGGTGGGTTGACGGCCTTGCTTGCGGCAACGATTGGAACCACTCAGTTTGATATTAAAAAAATTCTGGCGTATTCGACCGTTTCGCAACTGGGATTTATGTTTCTAGCCGCTGGAGTAGGCGCTTACACGGCAGCATTTTTTCATTTGATGACCCATGCTTTTTTCAAAGCGCTGATGTTTTTGGGATCAGGAAGTGTGATTCATGCTTTGCACGAAGAACAAGACATTCGAAAAATGGGCGGATTAAAAAAATATTTACCGATTACTTATTGGACTTTTACAATGGGTTGGCTAGCGATTATTGGAATTCCTCCGTTTGCGGGATTTTTTTCCAAAGATGAAATTTTGTGGCAGGCGTTTTCTTCTGATCTGGGTCATCCGGTTTTGTGGACAATGGGTGCGGTGGCCGCCATGTTTACCGCATTTTATATGACCCGATTGATGGCGCTGACTTTTTGGGGTGAATCGCGCGTTTCCAAAAAACTTCATCCTCATGATGCTCCGCCGACGATGGCAATTCCTTTAATTGTGCTGGCAGTGTTAGCTATGATTGGTGGTTGGGTTGGAATTCCCCATGTGATTGCAGAAGTTTTACCAGGACATCCAACCAATCTATTGGGCGAATGGCTGAAAACTGTTGTGCCAGAACACCCGCACACAGAAACTTTGGGCGAACATTGGGAATGGGGCATGATGATTTTTTCCACGGCCGCTGCCTTGGCGATCGCAATCATTACCAAACAAATTTATGCGAAAAAACCCAGTGTTCCAGAAAATTTTGTTAAAAAATTTCCACGCCTGCACAAATTTATCGATAACAAATATTTCGTGGATGAATTTTATGAAAAAATTATTTTGCAACCCCTGGTTACGTTTTCAAAAAATCTTTGGAACAGCATCGATGTGCATGTAATCGATCAGACAACGCATTTATTGTCGGACTGGGCGCAAAATCTAGGGAAGTGGATTCGCTTTATTCAATCAGGAAATTTGCAACAGTATGCTTTGTATACCGTTATGGGTTTGGTCGTTTTACTTTCTTATGTGTTGTTGAGGTGATTTAAATGCTGAGTGCAGTTTTGTTATTCCCATTATTTTCGGCGTTTTTGGTTTTAATTCTTCCTAAAAAAGAATGGATTCGAACCACGGCCTTGGTTTTGTCGCTGGTTGAATTTGCGGTCGCCCTAGTCATGTATTCCAAATTCGATGCCACCACGCCTGCGTTGCAGTTGGTGGAACAAAAAGCTTGGGTCGAAGGACTTGGCATTCAATACTTTCTGGCCCTGGATGGAATCAATCTTTGGCTGATTATGCTGACAGCTTTTTTGCAACCCCTGGTTATATTGGGCAGCTGGAAATCCATTGAAAAACGCGTGCGTGCTTTTCACATTTGTCTTTTTGTTTTGCAAACTGCGATGATCGGAACATTTTTAGCCTTTGATGCCATTTTATTTTATGTGTTTTGGGAACTTTCCTTGATCCCGATGTATTTCTTAATCGGAGTTTGGGGCGGGGCGCGCCGCATTTACGCCACCATGAAGTTTTTTATTTTCACCATGGCGGGATCAGTGTTGATGCTGCTTGCGATGATTTATTTAATGTATCTGTGCCAAGAATCCTTGGGATATATGAGCTCTAGTCTTTTAGATTTCTATAAACTAAAAATTCCTTTTGTCGCAGGAACATTTGCAAGCCTGCAGACGATTTTGTTTTTTGCTTTTGCGTTGGCCTTTTCCATCAAGGTGCCATTATTTCCTGTGCATACATGGTTGCCGGATGCCCACGTCGAGGCGCCAACACCTGGTTCGGTAATTTTAGCCGGCGTGATGTTAAAAATGGGGACCTACTGTTTTCTGCGCTGGATTATTCCACTGTTCCCAGAAGCAACGGAACAATTCTCGTGGTTGTTTTTATTGTTGGGTACCATCGGGATTATTTACGGAGCACTAGTTGCAATGGTGCAGCCGGATATCAAAAAACTGGTGGCCTATTCTTCAGTTTCCCATATGGGTTATGTCATTGTGGGCCTGTTTGTTTTAAACCATTATGGGTTTAATGGATCTTTGTTCCAAATGTTAAGCCACGGGGTTTCAACGGGTGGATTGTTCTTTTTGATCGGCATGATTTACGAACGCACCCATTCGCGGGAAATTTCTGACTACGGCGGATTGGCTGCAAAAATGCCAATCTATACGATTTTCTTTTTTATTATTACCTTGGCTTCGGTCGGAGCGCCGTTGACCAGTGGATTTATCGGAGAATTTCTGGTGTTGTTCGGGACTTTCCAAACCAATCCCGCATTTGCAAGCGTTGCGGTTCTTGGTGTGATTCTGGGTGCGGTTTATATGTTGTGGATGTTTAAAAAAGTTTTCTTTGGGCCCGAAGGCAGATTGGTTTCCGATACAGCTCATCCATTAAAAGATTTAAGCTGCCGAGAAATTTTGGTCTTAGCGCCGTTGATTATTTTGGTGTTCTGGATGGGTGTATTTCCAAATACCTTCTTAAAAAAATCGGAAGTGTCGTTAAAATATTTATTGGAAAACAAAAACTCCTACAATTTGCAAATTAAGGAGAATCGATGAACCCGCAATTAAGCACCTTAAGTCTAAATGATATT